>JBBSNU010000521.1:0-4135 GCA_038260455.1 Chroococcales cyanobacterium
AAGTGTACGTTCTGCTCCCAATTAACACCATCAAAGGGTAGAATCTGAAATTGGGAAACGGCATCGGAGTCAAGACAGCGGACGTTGACATCGAATTGATCGGGATGCGATCTGGGACGATAGAACGAGTGAATCCCACAAATTCGGCAGAAAGTATGTTTGGCAGTGCCTGTATTAAACGTATAAGTTGTCAAAACATCTTCGCCGCACAGCAACGTAAAACGTTCCGGCGGCACAATTAGGTGCAAAAATCCTTTCTTTTTACAGATAGAGCAGTTGCATTTGAGATGCTTCGTGTTTGTCAACCGCGACTGTGAAGCGGACAGCACCGCAATGACAGCCGCCGGAGTAGGTAACAAGTGTTGCGTCCATGTTTTCGGGCGATCGAATAAATCAACTTACCATCTAAATGATAAAGCTAGTTTCTTCTCCGAGAGCTGCTTGCCAACTGCGGACATCATAGTATAAGTCTTCGAGGGAAATAGTGTATAGCGCTTCGGCAAGTTTTTTGTGCAATCGGTTCCACAAACTGAATGTAACCCAATCCTCTGCTTGCGTCGCGTCGGGAGAATGTCGAGGTAAAGGTTCAATAGTTTCGCCTACCGCCTCTAAGATTTGTCCTAAAGAGATTTGAGCCGGCTCGCGGGCCAATTGATATCCTCCCTGGGAGCCCCGAACTGATTGGACTAAACCGGCTCGTCGCATTTCAATCAATAATTTTTCGAGATACGGAGCCGGTAACTCCTGTCGGTTCGCGATCGATTTTACCGATGTCGGGCCGAACCGAGGTTGCAAACTTAGATCCAGTAATGCTTTGACACTGTAGTGTCCGCGTGTGGTTAACTTCATGGGATTTTAAAATTGGGGGCAAATATTTAGCTAGCTGATAGCTGATAGCTTATGCTACCGAGTTTATAGATTGCTCGCACCGGCTGCTACTCCTCAAGAAAGACTGCACCTTGTTAAAAATATTTAGACAATAGTGGTTAACAATTGAGCCGATCGGTGTAATATGGTTTTACGACCGGCTATAAAGCTAAAGTTTCTTGGTCAAACTCAAAACTAACCGAGAAAAATTCCGTACACCAGTTGAATATTTCAGGACTCAGTAGATGGCTAAAAAGAAAAATATCGAACCCCTTGAAGGAGAAGACCTGATCCAAAAGGTCAAAGAGCTAGAGAACCTTACCAAGGAAGAAAAAGCTAGAGCCTGTGGCTACTACACCATTACCAAGAATGGCGTAGAACGGGTCAACATGATGAAATTCCTGAATGCGCTGATTGATGCAGAAGGCATTCAGTTAGACGGGAAGCAAAACGGTAACGGACGCGGCGGACGCTCTGCGAGCTATCGGATTAGCGTTCAATCTAACGGCAATTTACTGATTGGAGCCGCCTACACCAAACAAATGGAACTGAAGGCAGGAGATGAATTTGAAATCTCTCTGGGACGCAAGCACATTCACTTGCGCCAAATCGATCGCGAAGAAGTAGCCTAAGTCTTTAGGACTTGCTTTAACTTCTTGCTTGAACCGATTGGTTTGATTTTAAGCATTGAGTGCAAGCAGAAAGTTGGCTCTGAAATCTTTCTGTGCGCCCAAAACAGTATGGCTTCTATAGATGGCAATGGCTCGACAAAAGCCACTGCCACCACTTTATATTTTCTGAGAATACCTATTCTCGCCCCTCGCTATATCCGTTTGGACAAGCGAGGGATTTTTCGTGAGTTAAAGAGAGGTCAAGACTGAAGCAGAGAAACAGAAGGAAAAACAGGGAAAGAGGAAGATAAAGCATCTCCGGCTATTTGACACTCCCCAGCTATCGAGGCGTGGGGATTCTTGGATCAGTCAGTCGATTTGCTCGTTGATGTCACCACCAGCGAGTAGAGATCATTCTGTCCCCAAGCGTTAATTTCGGTGTGCCCCACCGTATTTAAAATGATTCCTGTCTGCCTCAATCCGAGGGCCAAAATGTTCAGCGCAGCATTGTGATCTCTGTCTAATACCGCACCGCATCCACAAATGTGTGTCCTAACGCTGGGCGACTTCTTAACTCTATTTCCACAGACTGAGCAATTTTGGGATGTGTACTGAGGGGCGACAGCAATTACTGCTTTACCGTACACTCTCCCAAAATATTGCAACCACTGAGCAAACTGACTCCAAGCTGCATCGCTAATCGATTTGGCAAGCTTATGATTCTTCACCATATTCTTCACCTGCAAATTTTCGTAGGCTACAAAATCGTTAGATTTTACTACGCCGGGCGCCGTCTTTATGGCGAAGTCTTTACGCTGCCTACTAACTTTTAGGTGTTTTCTTCCTAACTTGTTAATCGCTTTTTTGCGATTACTGGAACCTTTCTTTTTCCGGGAAACTTTTCGCTGCGCTCTCTTTAAAGCTTTTTCGCTTTTGCGAAGATAGCGGGGGTTGGGAACTGTTTCACTATTACTATCGGTATAGAAATGGTTTAGCCCGACATCTATTCCAATAGCTTTACCTGTTGGGATAGATTCCTCTGTACGTTCCACATTTATGCAAAACTGAACATAGTAGCCGTCAGCCCGACGTACAACCCTAACTCGTTTAATCTCGCCCGGTGCATAAAAATGCAAGTCCCGACTACCAATTAGTTTAAACGTCCCGGCAGCAAAGCCGTCAGTAAATGTTAAACATCTTTTGTCGGCAGAAAGCTTCCATCCTGATGTCTTGTATTCTACTGAGCGACTGTGTTTATTGAACTGCGGGTATCCTTTCTTTCCAGGCTTCTTCGCTTGACAATTGGCGAAGAAACGTTGAACAGCAAATATGGTACGTTCAGCCGAAGCCTGACGCGCCATCGAGTTAAGTTTTCCGGCCCATTCAAACTCTTTCGCCATGATGGCGCATTGCTTGTAGAGGTCAACTAGCTTAACTCCTTGATTGTCTATCCAGTATCTAAGAGCTTTGTTTCGGACAAACTGAGCAGTTCGGATCATGTCGTCGATGATCTGATACTGCTGTGCTTTGCCTTTCAACTTGTACTCTAGTGCTATCATGGGACTAGCTTATCATGTTTATACAGCTTTGTGCGTATAAGTATGATAAATATTTACATTATGTGGACGAATTAAAGCCGTCGAGCTTATGACGGGGCTTTTACCCAGTTTTTCGGTAACTTTAGACAACCCATCATATCAATTCCGGTAACACTCCTTATGATATAGAGGAGACGGCAGTGCCGTTTCCCTACAATGTTATTTTGGGTAGGGGCTAAGGCCAAGCCGTCTCCTAACTTGGACTAATAATTCCGATGCAACCGGAAACGATATCACCCGCAAGTGATAGAAATAAAGCCCAAAAAAGCCTGTTTCTGGGAAAATTGTGGCTGCTCCGTTGATATATTGATGTAGAAACTTGGTTTTTGGCCTGTGCGTCCAAAACACACTGAAATTACGGGCTGGAACAGTTAAAGTGTTAGGGAGCAATTAGTCGCCAGCCTATGCCGTTGTCCCGATTCGCGAGCAAAACTTCCCAACAGCCAACAAAAATACCCCTGCGTTGCGTTCTAGTAGGCTCTTTTGTGGTGCAAATCGTCGCAGCAGTAGGGATTGTTGGGTATCTTTCCTTTCGCAACGGAGAAAGAGCAGTCGAAGAAGTCGCCCTGAAATCGATCGCCCAGACGGGGAATAGAGTTGAAGAACAACTGACTGCTGTTGTGGAAAATACCCACTGGGTAAATCAACTTAATGCTGAGGCGATCGAGCGCGCCGAATTAAACTTACAGTTAGGACAAGCCCAGCCGGGAGGAGAGAAGTTCCTCTGGCAGCAAATGCGATCGTTTAAAAGCATTCAATGGATTTCCCTCGGTTCTCAAAAAACAGGAGAATATCTCGGCATTTGGCGCAACCCGAAGGACAACAGCTTGCAAATTGTCGCAGCTAATAAGTCTACTAACTATCAGAGTATTTACTACGCAACAGACAAACAAGGTACTCGCACCGCCAAATTAAAAGCAGAACCGGGAACCTACGATGCCCGATCGCGCCCCTGGTACAAAGAAGCTGTCGCAGCTAACAAACCGATTTGGACGAGCGTTTATCGGGGTTTTACTCCGGGGACTGTGTTTATTGCTGCGAGCCAACCGATTCGCGATC
>JBBSNU010000522.1:0-4128 GCA_038260455.1 Chroococcales cyanobacterium
GGGAACTTCGCCCAATATCACTCCCAATAATCTCAATCCGGGAACTTCGCCCAATATCACTCCCAATAATCTCAATCCGGGAACTTCGCCCAATATCACTCCCAATAATCTCAATCCGGGAACTTCGCCCAATATCACTCCCCGGAGCAACAATTTATCTCCAAACGGTGGAACTGGCAACGGCACGGGCACGTTTTGAACTGCCTGGGATGAGTTAAGCTAAGACATTGAACGTGCCGATTCCCTACCCTTCGGGAACGCTTCGCGAACAGGATAGCTTGGCTTCACGCGCTTGAGGATACCTATTGTGTCAAACTTAGTTCAACGCTTAGAAATAACCGCTCACCCGCAACTGGAAAAATCCCTCGGTTATCGAGGAGACAGCCGTTGGGTAGCTTGGGGGTGGGAACCCGACATCGACCAAATTATTTCCAGCGACGGCAAAACAGTCGGCACCGGCAATAATATGGCTTGGCTGGTGTTTTTGCAGCATGATTTAGTTCAGCCTGCTGTACGAGAATACAACTTTAGTGAGGGCGATCGCTACTGGCTGCTTTTAGACAGAGAAACTAGAATTCTCTACGCCGGCGAAGAGAAAGCAGTGCAGAATCTGCTCGAACAGCCGGAAAGTTTAGCTTTGTTAGCTTGTCTCGATGGCGGCCAGAGTTCGCTACCAAACCCTGAAACTTGGCAGCAAACGTTATCTAAACTAACCGCCAAAACAGCCTTTCGCAACCTGACAAACGCCATTCCTTTCGGCATCGCAGCCGCTTTGATAGGTGCTTTAGGAGTCGGAACCGGACTCTGGGTAGTCCCGGCGGTGCAGCAGAAACTAGCCGAAAAAACAACTTTTATTTCCCCAATTAGTTCTACCGCCAACTGCGGGATTGGCGGTTCCGACGATTTTTCATCTTATGTCGGTTCGTCAAAGGGAAATAAAGAGCTTCACTTAATCGGCGTTTACGAAGCAAATGCCGATCATGGGAACGGAAAAAGAGTTAAAAGAGCTATTGAAATCAAAGTAGAACGCCGAAACAAGCCAATAATTCTTGCACTTTCCGCCTACGAACCGATTAACTGGAAGCTGACTGTAGAACCCGGAGCAGTTATCGAGAAAATCATTGTTAACGGATACCACAACCAAACTGTTTCTGGAGTTTCTGGAATTCCCATAGAAGAGCACAGCTACGAAGAAACCGGAGAGCATATCGGCAATTTTATCTACAAGTGGAATGCTACTGCTGAAAGTACCGAAAATGACTCCCTCGTCACCAAATTGGAACAGATAAACCGCACAAGTTTAACTTCTTTTCAAGGATGCTATCGAGGTACGAGCTTTAGTATTAAATGAGCGCAGCGACAGAAAGCGAAGAGTTAAAACCGAGTTCGATCGAATCAAAAAACCCGCGCGGGCGGGTTTTTTATTAACATTTAAAATATTGGTCTTTCTATGGTAAAATGTCACGTCCGGTCGATTACCGTAACAAAAATGATTGGTTCGTAGTACGGACTTCAGTCCGCTCTATTGTCGCGGACTAAAGTCCGCAATACGAACCAGTTTTATCGTTTTCAATATACCGGACGCGATATAATATGCCGTGGTGTCGTTATCAATTGTCATATAATGTCCGGTAAATTTAACACTATCAATCAGGTTTGTAGTGAGGACTTTAGTCCTCCGAATGGATGCGGACTAAAGTCCTCACTACGAACCATTTTGATTGTGGTGTTTTTTTCGGGCTCGATGTCAATTTGTTGTTCTAACAATGCTAATAAAATTTCTATGAAATACTGGTACGAAACTATCGCAGTAGCGCAGCGAATTTTAATTGAATTGGGAAGACGGCGGCGCAGCTTAGTCTTGTGGAGTATTTTTCCAGTTTCTATCTTACTAATTAACGCTTTAATTTTAAAAGAACGGGCTAATCTTACTACAGCCAAAGCTTTTGAAAGCGCCGCACCTGCAAGTTTAGTAGGAGCGGCTTTATTTTTTAGTTGTCTCGGCGGCAGTGTAGCAACGGTGGTGTCGGAGCGAGAACAGCACACTCTCAAACGCTTGTTTATTTCCCCCCTGAGCGGCACTTCCTACTTTTTAGGAATTTTTCTGGCTCACAGTTGTATCGGCATCGGTCAGGTAATGTTAGTATATGCGATCGCCTCTTTTTTCGGAGCACAATTTCAAGGCTCTATTCTATTAGGATGCGCGATTATTTTACTGAGTATTGTATCTTACGTAGGAGTCGGCTTTATTCTGGGCACGCAGTTTGCGAGGCGCACTGAAGATGTCAACTCGCTAGTAGCGGCTTTCGGCGTTCCTTTGTTGATTTTAGGAGGCGCATTTTTGCCGACTGCGCTTTTTCCCAAAACTCTGCTGGATATCGCCCAGTACAATCCAATTTATCACATGAACGAAGCGCTGATGGGCGTGTGGGCTGGCGGCAAAGATTTTGCTGATATTGAATCGCACTTCTGGTTTTTGTTTGTTTTTGCTATTTTAATGCTCGGAGGCGGATGGATGTCTTATCGGCGGATGTTGAGAGTGGAAAGAAGACTTTAAGTAATACCATTTTTCTAAAGATATGCTATAGATGAAGTCTGAGCCACCCCTTACTAAGGGGGGGTTGGGGGGGTAATATCTAGCGCTACTTTATGAAATTGGTATAAGACCAAAGAAACCGGGTTTTTCACCGAATTTGTGGGCGAAAGCGCAGTATTGTCGTAAAAAACCCGGTTTCTGGCTAACCCTGTGCGATCGTACTATTAAACTTAAGGAGATTTAAAATCTTGCTGCACATAGAAAAGCTAAATAAATCTTACGGCCGGCGTTCAGTGCTTAAAGATTTAACACTGCACATTAAAACTGGAGAAATTTACGGTTTGCTCGGGCCAAACGGGGCGGGAAAAACTACAACTATCAATATTTTATGCAATCTGCTAAATGCTGACAGCGGCAAAGTTTCTATTAATGGCGAACCTGTTTCTGAGTCTACTAAACTGTTAATAGGTGTAGCGCCACAGGAAAATTTGCTTTACAAAAGCCTTAGTTGCGAAGAAAATCTCAATTTTTTTGCTCAAATTTACGCTTTAGACCGCAAGCAGCGCCGCTATCAAGTTGAACAATGTTTAAAGGCTGTAAATTTGACTGATAGAGCTCAAAGTCCGGTGGAAACTTTGAGCGGAGGGATGCAGCGCCGTTTGAATATTGCGGTGGCTTTGGTACACCAACCTAAATTAGTAATTTTAGATGAACCGACAACGGGTTTAGATATTGAGGCTCGTTATGAAATTTGGGAGTTGATTCAGCGCTTGCAGTCGGAAGGTATTACAATTTTGCTGACTACTCATTTGTTGGATGAAGCTGAGCGTTTGTGTCAGAAGATTGGGATTTTAAAGAATGGTAGTATTGTGGCTGAGGGCAGTTTGGAGGAGTTGCAAAAACTGATTCCGGCTCAGGAAATTATTGTTGTTAAAACTGCGGAAGAAGAAAAGGCGATCGCCCGCGCTAAAGAATACAGTTTCATTCCCCGCCGCTACGGTAACGATTTGGCTTTTTGGCTGCCGGAACGTTTGGAATTAAAAGAGATTATTTTGCTTTTTGATGGGATTTCTATTGATTCGATCGCTCGGTATCCGGTGCGGTTAGAACATATTTATGTCGAGGTGACGAAACAAAGCGAACAATGACACAGTGCGCTATTTAACTGGTTCCCAGGCTCCAGCCTGGGAACCCAGATCCAGAGGCTCTGCCTCGTTTGTGCCGAGAGAGGCAGAGCCTCTGGATCTGCATTACCAGGCAGAGCCTGGTAACGAGTAATCGGCAATTCTAAAGTATCAGTTTAGACGGCTTTTGCCCACGATTGCCAAGTTTCCATCGGGCGGAAACCGACTGATTTATAAAGCTTTGTCGCACCTGTCAAGCTGTCAGCATCGACGCTGAGTTTAGCAGTATTTGCACCCGCCGCTTTTAAGGTGTGTAATCCGGCTAATAACATTGCTTTTCCTAAACCCATTTTCCGAAAGTCGCGCCGCGTTCCCAATAATTCAATCCAGCCGTCTTTTGTGCCGCTGCGGGGGTTTTTTTGGGGTTTGATTTGACAGTCGCAGAAAGCTGCAAATTTACGATCGCCC
>JBBSNU010000523.1:0-4119 GCA_038260455.1 Chroococcales cyanobacterium
GCTCCTATCTGCTTGTAATCTTCTACTATGACACCAGGTAAATCTAGAATATTTGTCATTAATTTATTCATAATTTATTTTGTTGGCAGAATTTTATCAACACTTAACTAACATTTTAGCACAACAAGTACAGAAGAACCACAAGTTTTAAATTTAAATTTTTAAGATTGACTCCACAGATAAATTTGGAAGTTTCAACAAAATTATAAAATTTCGATCTTTTCGCGACAGGATTACATGGCACGGTATCCGTTCTTTGGTCGATCGCCAAGATAACACTTTTTCAATTCTAGCAATTGTTGGAACTGATGCAGCCTGCTACTTAAGGGTAGAACTCGTGCAAAAAATGGAAAATTTAACCATTGAAACTGCGGCGCTGCGGCTGGCAATCACAAAGTTTTTTCATTGATGCACAAGTCCTCGGAAATCTTTTCTCAGTCTCAAGCAATTAGATTTTATCTACCTTTGGAATCAGAAACATCAGCAATCAAATCGTCTTTGTCAACTTTCGGTACAAAATCAGGCCGTTCTTTGGATTCCCAGCCGGGGGGACGCTTGGAGTTGTACCACGCAATGGAGCCGATACTAACCGCAGCTACAAATCCAACACCAAGAACTGAGATGGGAATAATTAGGTTGGGTTCTGCCATTAGGTTTAAATCCTTATTTACTTTACTTCTTTATCATTTTAGGTGCTTTGGGCGATCGCGCAATATATCTGAAGACTGAAAAAAGTGAGTGAATTGCAGCCATAATACTTAGATATGGGAATTTTGGGGCTGATTTTATGGCGCTGTTGACAATGGCATTGCTGTTAGCCGCCAGTTTTGCCCTCGGTGCTTTGCCGCTTACTAGCTGGGCGGTGCGACTGTTGGGCGGCGGTGATTTGAGGCGGTTGGGTACGGGGAATGTTGGCGTGTCTGCTGCTTTCATTCACGGCGGGAAATTGGCGGGGATTGCTGCGGTGTTGGCGGAAATTGCTAGGGGTATTTTGCCGGTGTTGGCGGGCAGATTTTACTTCCCGGATGCACCGGAAATTGCGATCGCCCTGTTGATTCCTCTAGTTGCCGCTAGATATGCGATCGCCGGAGGTGGAGGTGTCACTAATGCCGTTTGGGGTCTTTTGGTGTTTTCGCCGCCGGTGGCTATCACATCGGGCATTTCGGGCTTGCTGGTGTGGGGTTTGGCTGGTAAGGGCGATCGGGCAAGGCTGTTTGCTACCCGTTGCGGATGTCTTTGTACTCCCATCTGGATTTGGGTGTGGCGGCAAAATGCAGCAGAATTTTTAGCAGCAACAGGATTAGCATTTTTACTCTTCACAATTAGTCTTCGTCAGGGTGATGATATGGCTTTATCTAAATCGCAAAAATTGTTTTCTCTCGATGACTCGTTGGATGCTACAATCTGCGGCGATAAAGCTGCTAAGTTGTCTCAGCTAAAACGCGCTGGTTTTAATGTTCCTGTTGGTTTTGTTTTACCATCTTTGGAGGAAGAAGGAAGAAGGAAGAAGGAAGAAGGAAGAGGGAACAAGGAAGAGGGAACAAGGAAGAGGGAACAAGGAAGAGGAAATGATGAAAATGCCGATCGCCCTTCAATCAGTAATTCTGTCATCCAAAACCTCAAAGTAAAAATCCCCAACCGCATAATTGTGCGCTCTTCTGCTGCGGGAGAAGATGGCGATTTTAGTTCTGCCGCCGGACAATATCAAACCATCGGCTCTGTTTTGACTGAAGCAGAATTGCTCGACGGCATTAATTGCTGCCGCCAGTCTTATTGGACTTCCGAAGCTGTGGCTTACCGCCGCCAGCGACAACTCCCCGATACCCAAATGGCTGTATTGATTCAGCCTTACATTGACAGCCAAATTGCGGGAGTCATGTTCAGCCGCAATCCTTTAGATGGCGGTTCCCAGATAATTATTGAAGCTCTGCCGGGAGGTGCTGAATCTGTTGTCGGCGGACAAGTTACTCCGGTTCATTTGGAAATTGATTTTAGTGCACCTGAAATTTTAGAAAAACAATTAAGCGCAGTTGAAACTAATTCAATTCTTGATAAAGAAATTATAGCAGAATTAGTCAAACAAGCGCAAGCGATTGAAGCATTTTTTCACGGAATACCGCAGGATATTGAGTGGAGTTGGGACGGGGAAAAAGTTTGGATTTTGCAAAGCCGCCCGATTACTAATTTGCAGCCATTCTGGACGCGAACTATTGCAGCAGAAGTGATTCCCGGTGCAATTCGTCCCCTAACTTGGTCGATTAATCGACCGCTGACTTGCGGGGTTTGGGGAGAGATTTTTAAAGTTGTTTTGGGCAGTAAAAAAACGGCTAATCTAAATTTTAATGAAACAGCAACTTTGCTTGGTTCCCACGCCTATTTTAACGCGACTTTGTTGGGCGAAATTTTTCGGATGATGGGATTGCCGGAGCAGGGTTTGGAATTTTTGCTCAGAGGCCAAAAGATGGGTAAGCCGCCTTTGGGGAAGATTTTGCCTAATTTGCCCGGTTTGTGGCGTTTGGTGCAGCGGGAGCGGGCGCTGAATGCAGATTTTGAGGGCGATCGTACTTCTATTTTTTTCCCCGCACTGCAAAGTCTGGAGAAGTCAGTTGACAGTTGGCAGTTGGCAGTTGATAGTAGGCAGTTGGCAGTTGATAGTAGTAACAATGCCCAATGCCCAATTCCCGATGCCCAATGCCCAATGCCCAATTATCAGTATTTGTCGGAGTTGTTGGCCAGAGCTGAGCAAATTCAAGAGTGGTTGAAGCCGATTACTTATTACAATATCTTAGGGCCGATCGGGCTGGCAATTCGTAAATCAATTTTTCGCGTTGACGATGACTGGCTTGTCAATGATACTGCTCCTGAAATCGCTTCGGTGCGAGCTTTGCAGCAGTTGGCTGAAAAATTGCGAACAACTGCTATTTTGCAATTTGGCGAAACTGTTTCAACCGCACAGTTAGCACAATTTTTTGCTGAAACTCCGGTTTTACAAGCAGGCTTTGAAGAGTGGCTTAATACTTACGGATATTTGAGCGAAGTGGGAACTGATATCGCTGTTCCTACTTGGCGGGAACAGCCGGAAATTTACAGAAAGTTGCTGCTAACTCTGGCTCAAAAACCTGCTGTTGCTAATTTGGCAGCAATGGGTAAATTAAGCTTGACTTTTGCTCAGAAGTGGCGCTTAAATAAATGTCAGGATCGAGCTACAGTTAAAAGCCAAATTAGCGAAGTTTACGCTCGTTTGTTGGCTCACCTGCGCTGGACTTTTCTGGAGATTGAAGCCTGCGGGTTGGAAATGCAAGTATTTGAGGAACCGGGGGATATTTTTTATCTGGAATTTGGGGAGATTCAGCAGTGGATTCGCAGCGCTGCAAATGTTTGTTTTCAAGATAAAATTAGCCAAAGGCGCGATCGACTTTTAGCCGATCGCGATCGCCCGATTCCCCCTGTAGTCTACGGCAATTTGCTGCCAAATTCTTCCAAAAGGTCGATCGCACCCACAACATCAACAACCGCTATCATGCAGGGAATCCCCGCAAGTATCGGCTGCGTCGAAGGTTTTGTCAAGATTTGCCGGAGTGTCAACACAGAATTAGGCGAAAGTGCGATCGTCGTCGTACCCTACACCGATGCAGGTTGGGCACCGCTATTATTAGGAGCAACAGCAATTGTAGCGGAAGTTGGCGGCCAACTCTCTCACGGAGCAATTATCGCTCGCGAGTACAAAATTCCCGCAGTCATGAATGTTGCTGAAGCTACAACGCGCTTTCGAGACGGTCAAAAAGTACGGGTAGACGGATATCTCGGCACTGTAGAATTGCTCGAATAGTAAGTCTTGGACGCAAAGCGTGGCTTGACGCGCTACTTATAGCGGTAAGGTGGGCAATGCTTTTTTCATACATTTGCAAAATTAGAGATGCACCCAACTCAGAAAATCAAAAATCAAAAATTTTCCATTTCCTTCTCAACTCACCAGCCTCCTAAACTAAGAAATTCTGGACAACATAATTCCCCACATTTCTACCGGAACTCAAACCGTCCATGTTAGAACTCATGAAATGAATGCCTCCGTAAAGGCGACTCATCCCCGATTCGTCGGCCGCTTCACTAAAGTTTTCA
>JBBSNU010000524.1:0-4106 GCA_038260455.1 Chroococcales cyanobacterium
ACCGCAAATTATTAGAACTCTGTCCGATCGGGCTAGCATTATGCCGCGCGGACGGGACTTTTTTGGACGTAAATCCAGCTTTTGCAAGTACGATCGGGCGCACAGTTGCAGAAACTCTCAACCTCAACTACTGGGAAATTCTGCAAACAGATTGCGCTGACAGAGAAAAACATCAAGAAAGTCTTACTAAAAATCGCTGCACGCGATCGTGCGCCGCAGCATATAAGCATAAAAATAACTATCTCGTACCCGTGCGAGTTTCCCAGCGGATAATTGAAACAGAAGGAGAGTCCGCGATTTGGCTGAGTGCGGAAGAAATTTTTCATATTCAGGATGACAATATCGAGCCGCTGGAATCAACAGAGCACAGCAATTCAAATCTAGAACAATTGCTAGCAAAGCAGACTGCTGAATTGGCAAAAACTCAGGCACTACTCCAACAAAAAAACGCCGAATTCAAAGTGGCAAAATCGCAACTGCGCCACCAAAGTCAGATTTTAGACCAAATTAGAGAATCGGTGATTTGCACCGATATGGACGGGTATATTACCAGTTGGAATCAAGCCTCCGAAAGGTTATACGGATATCAAGAAAATTGGGTAATCGGAAAGCATATTTCTATAATTTACCCTCCCCAACAGCAGGAATTTTTATTAGAGCAAGTCATCAAACCGCTACAAGAAAAAGGCTCCCACGAAGTAGAAGTTATTACCCGCCGAAAGTCGGGAGAACAATTTGATTCGCACCTGTCCCTTTCGCTGCTGAAAGACAAGACGGGAGAAGTTATTGGGATGGTTGGCTATTTAACAGATATCAGCGCTCGCAAAGCTTTAGAACAAGAATTATCACAAAAAAAAGCACTATTTGATGCCTTTTTGCAGGAAGCGCCGGCGGGGCTCTGCATTCTTGATTCCCAACTGCGGTACGTGCAAATCAATCAATTTCTAGCAGAAATAAATGGCCTCACTCCTGCAGAGCACATCGGCAAGACTGTACGCGAAATATTGCCGCATATCGCTCCAATAGTAGAGCCTTTGTACGAAGAAATATTGAGAACGAAAACTCCCCTAATTAACATTGAGATGAGCGGTGACAATCCCAGACAGCCGGGGGTTGTGCGACACATGACAGACTCTTATTTTCCTCTGCTCGATCGAGACGGTGAGGCGATCGGTATCGGCGCACTTGTTATTGACATTCGCGATCGCAAACAAGCAGAAGCAGCACTGGAAAAAAGCGAACAGCTCTACCGCATGATGGCAAGCAACATTCCTAACGGTGCGGTGATGCTGTTTGACAAAGAAATGCGCTACACCCTGGTAGAAGGTACAGAATTAGCCGCTGTGGGGCTTTCTAAAGAGTTGATGGAAGGCAAGACAATCTGGGAAGTATTCGAGCCGGATTTTTGCAGTGCCATCGAGCCGAATTATCGGGCGGCGCTCGCAGGAGAAACAGTTGTGACAGAATTTACTTACGGCGATCGCATTTACCTCGGTTACACTTTGCCAGTCAGAAACAAGCGGCAAGAAATCAGCGGCGGATTGTTAATGGCTCAAAACATTACGGAGCGTCACTTAGCAGAAGAAGCCCTCCGAGAAAGCGAGGAAAAATACAGGTGCATTGTCGAGACAGCCGATGAAGGAATTTGGACGATCGATGCGGAGGGTAAAACTACTTTTGTTAACCAAAAAATGGCCGATATGCTCGCCTGTACGGGAGAGGAAATGCTCGGGCAGTCGCTATTTGCTTTCATGGATGCAGAAGGTGTGGCGATCGCCCAAGACAATCTCAACCGCCGCCGTGAAGGAATTAGCGAACAGCACGATTTTAAGTTCCTTCGCCGAGATGGGAGCGACTTGTGGGCGATGGTTTCTACTAATTCCTTGTCAGACAAAGAAGGGCGCTATGTGGGCGCTTTAGCAATGGTTGCCGACGTTACCGCTCGCAAGCAAACAGAAGCGGCATTGCAACAGTCGGAAGCCAAATTTCGATCGCTCTACGAATTAACCACTATAGCTGTTTTTATGTCCGATGAAAATAGTATTTACGATGTCAATAACGCCACATTAAAACTATTTGGATATACTTGCAAAGAGCAGTTTATTGGCAATCATCCGGGTAAATTGTCGCCACCTTTTCAACCCAATGGCAGAGATTCTTCGACATTGGCGAGCGAAATGATGGCGATCGCCTTTGAGCGCGGAAACCACCGTTTTGATTGGCTGCACCAGCGCTCAGACGGTACTGAGTTTCCTGCAGAAGTCGTACTGACAGCCATCGAAGTGGGAAATCAAAAACATATCCAAGCAGTCGTCCAAGATTTAACCGATCGCAAACTTGCCGAAGAAACATTAGTGCGATCGGAACAAGCCCTGAGACAGCAAGCTCAGCGAGAACAACTGCTAAATCAAATTGCCAACCAAATCCGCAATTCTTTAGATTTAGACACAATTTTAGCAACCGCCGTTCAAGAAATTCGCAATCTGATGCAGTTAGATTGGTGCATCTTCATTTGGTATCGCCCCAACAGCAATCCTCCAATGTGGGAAATAGTTTGCGAAGCGAAGAATGCAGATTTGCCTAGTTTGCTTGGTACTTATGCTGTAGACGACAAATCTAGTGCCGCAGTGCAGCAGATTTTGGGCCGACAAATTATGCGAGTTGATGATGTCAGCTTTTTTGAAGATACAGAAGTGCGCGCAATTTTCCAGGTATTTAAAGTTAACTCTGTGCTGTCGCTGCCGGTTCATACTGCTTCCGGCGATATAGGGACGATTAGCTGCTATCAGGCTCTGTCCGCGCGCCATTGGAGCGATTCGGAAGTCGAGCTGATGCAAGCGGTAATTGCTCAAATTGCGATCGCGATCGACCACGCAGAATTATACACCCAAACCCGTACAGCGGCTGAATTAGCTAGAGCTCAAACTCAACACCTAGAAGAAACTTTGCGCCAACTCCAACGCACCCAAACTAAATTAATTCAAAGTGAAAAAATGTCGAGTTTGGGACAGTTAGTAGCAGGTGTCGCCCACGAAATTAACAACCCGGTTAATTTTATCTACGGCAATCTCAGCTACACCAGCGAATACACTCAAAACTTGATAAAAATGCTGCAACTTTACGAGCAGGAATACCCGCAGCCACCGGTCACAATTTTAGAGGGCAGAGAAGACTATGAAATTGATTATCTTATTGAAGATTTACCGAACATGATATCATCTATGAAAGCCGGAGCCGATCGCATCCGCGACATTGTTTTGAGCCTGCGGACTTTCTCAAGACTTGACGAAGCCGAAATGAAACAAGTTGACATTCACGAAGGCCTCGAAAGCACGCTGCTGATCTTGCAAAATCGCCTGAAAAATAAACCAGACCGCCCGCCTATTCATCTTATCAAAGAATACGGTAAATTGCCTTTAGTAGAATGTTATCCCGGTCAGTTAAATCAAGTATTTATGAATTTGTTGACAAATGCGATCGACGCTGTGGAAATGGAGATTGATAAGTTCTCTCGCACAAGCAAAAATCTCACAATTACGATTCGCACCGAAGTAACCGACAATAACTGCGTGGCGATGCGAATAACTGACAGCGGCCCAGGGATGAGCGAAGACGTGAAACGGCGCTTGTTTGACCCATTTTTTACCACAAAACCCGTCGGCAAAGGCACGGGCTTAGGATTGGCAATTTCGCACTCTATTGTCGTAGAAAAACATGGTGGTCAGCTTTCTTGCAATTCTGTAGTGGGAGAAGGTGCCGAATTTGCGATCGAGATTCCGCTGCGGCAAAAAAGAAATTAAAACCCGCAAAATTCCCAGAAACCGGGTTTCTGCCGAGATATATCGCCACCAACGGAGATTTTCTCAGAAACCCGGTTTCTTAGACTTGGCAAAATTCCCAGAAACCGGGTTTCTGCCGAGATATATCGCCACCAACGGAGATTTTCTCAGAAACCCGATTTCTTAGACTTTGCTTCGGGAGCATCTCAGTTTTGCATTTATAGTGCGAGCGTCCCCGCACGCGTGCGTAGGCACGCACGCGAGCGGGGCCGCGCGCACGACCAGAACAAATGGTTCTTGCAAAAATTAGTTGGTCCCCTTGGGTGA
>JBBSNU010000525.1:0-4100 GCA_038260455.1 Chroococcales cyanobacterium
AATCAGCCGTACCGCAGTCAATCAGAATCGGACGGTTGTATGGCTTATCCAAAACTAACTCGCTCGCATCCCAAGCCCTCCAAATCTCTTTGTTGCTGCCGAGGTAGTTGGCGAATATTTTTTGTCCCCAAGGGCAGCGCACGGGCGCGCAAATAGGCGCAAAAGCCGAAACAGAAAGATAGCGACTGCCATTTTTCAAAGCACAAATTAAAGCCCCGTGTCCGCCCATCGAATGACCAAAAATTCCCTGTTTTTCCGGTATCGCTGGAAAATTTGCCGCGATTAAATTCGGCAATTCATCAACCACATAACTGTACATTCGATAGTGAGAATTCCAAGGTGCAACTGTCGCATCCACATAAAAACCCGCGCCACTTCCCAAATCCCAACTGTCATCTTCTCCAGGAATGCCAGTATCGCGCGGGCTAGTGTCTGGTGCAACTAACATTAACCCGTATTTTGCCGCAAATTGCTGCGCCCCCGCTTTTGCCATAAAGTTCTCTTCCGTGCAGGTTAAACCTGATAGAAAATACAGGACTGGTACGGGTTGAGTTTCGGCTTGGGGCGGCTGATAAACAGTGAATTTCATTTCGCTGTTGCAGGCTGAGGATTGATGGCTGTAAAATCCTAGTTTGCCGCCAAAACTTTTATATTGTTTTTCCAGTTTGAGGGATTTAGAGAGCATATTAATTCTCTTTGATTTCTGAATGGGCTTTTTTTTACCGCAGAGAGCGCAGAGAGCGCAGAGGAAGAGAGAAGAGAGCAAGATTTTTGTTCAAAATGTCAAAACTGTGCGAATTGACTTGCCTTGGTGCATCAAATCAAAGGCTTGATTAATTTGGTCTATCGGCATTACTTGAGTTATCAAACTGTCTATGTCAATTTTACCATCCATGTACCAATCAACAATTTTGGGAACATCAGTTCTGCCCTTCGCCCCGCCAAAAGCCGAGCCTTTCCAAACCCTACCAGTTACTAGCTGAAACGGGCGGGTACTAATTTCTTGACCTGCTCCCGCTACCCCAATAATCACGCTCACGCCCCAACCTTTGTGACAGCATTCCAAAGCTTGCCGCATCACATTAATGTTGCCGATACATTCAAAAGTGTAATCAGCTCCGCCTTTGGTTAAGTCTACCAAATAAGGTACTAAATCGCCTTCCACTTCCCGGGGATTGACAAAGTGAGTCATGCCGAATTTTTCCGCCATTTCTCGTTTATCGGGATTCAAATCTACGCCGACAATCATGTTAGCTCCCACCATGCGAGATGCTTGAATTACATTCAAACCCACGCCGCCCAAACCGAAAACTATGACATTAGCACCAGGTTCTACTTTCGCGGTATTGATGACAGCGCCGATGCCGGTGGTGACACCGCAGCCGATCAAACAAACTTTATCAAAAGGAGCGTCATCGCGAATTTTTGCTACCGCAATTTCTGGTAATACTGTATAATTGGCAAAGGTAGAAGTTCCCATGTAATGGAAAATTTTTTCACCGTCAATTGAAAACCTGCTCGTGCCGTCGGGCATCACTCCTTGTCCTTGAGTGAGGCGAATTGCTTGACAGAGATTCGTTTTGCCGCTCAAACAATATTCGCAGTTGCGGCATTCGGGAGTGTAAAGTGGAATTACCCGATCGCCCTTTTTGAGACTTGTGACTCCCGCTCCAACATCTGCGACAATCCCGGCTCCCTCGTGGCCTAAGATAGCAGGAAACAAACCTTCGGGATCTGCGCCGGAAAGAGTGTAAGCATCGGTGTGACAAACACCAGTCGCTTTAATTTCCACCAGCACCTCACCAGCCCGCGGCCCATCCAAATCTACCGTCTCAACGGTCAAAGGTTTGCCGGCACTCCGAGCAACTGCTGCTTTTACTTTCATGGTTTATTCCCTGCGCTCGATTTATCAACTAACCAGTCAATATGTATTCTATTACTTAATTGGAAAACTGCAGCAACTTTATGACAAAATTAATTGTAATTACCGGAGTCAGTCGCGGTCTCGGTCTCGCCATGACCGAAAACTTTATTGAATTGGGACATACAGTTCTCGGATGCGCCCGTTCTGCCGAAGCCGTTGAACAACTTAACCAAAAATATAGCGCGCCCCACCATTTTACTTGTTTGGATGTAGCAAGCGACGAGCAAGTCAAAACTTGGGCAACAGAAATTATCGCCAAAAAAGAGATTCCCGACTTGCTGATCAACAATGCAGCTATAACTAACCATCTCGCGCAGCTTTGGAATATCAGCAGCGAAGAATTTTCTCAGGTAATTGATGTTAATATTAAAGGTACTGCTAATGTGATTCGCCACTTTGTCCCGGCAATGATTGCGAGAAAAAGCGGCATAATTGTCAACTTTAGTTCCGGTTGGGGAAGGTCAACTTCGCCGGAAGTCGCGCCCTATTGCGCTTCCAAATGGGCGATCGAAGGACTGACGCGATCGCTCGCCCAAGAACTGCCCCCAGGGATGGCCGCAATTCCGTTAAATCCGGGCATAATTCACACTGATATGCTGGACATTTGTTTCGGAGAAGAAGCCGCAAATTACACGCAAGTCAAAGCGTGGGTGGAAAAAGCAGTGCCTTTTTTGCTCAAATTAAAACCTTCAGATAATGGAATGCCGATGACAGTTCCTGGTTGATAAATAAGTTACAAATAAGGATTAGATGGGGAGAGCGGGTTTTGCACTTTTCTACTGGCTTGTATCAGAGATTATTAGCTAAACCCGCCCCTACAATATACTAGGGAGAGGGCGGGTTTTGCACTTTTTTACTGGCTTGTATCAGAGATTATTAGCTAAACCCGCCCCTACAATATACTAGATTCCTGTCAGATCCAACGCTAGAACTCTTTCTCCAAATAGCCACCGTGAAATTGCCGCTAACCCCGCCCTCGCAAACCGAAACCCGCAAAGCAGACCATCTGCGGATCTGCCTCGAAGAAGATGTACAATTTCGCGAAACTACCAGCGGACTCGAAAACTACCGTTTTACTCACTGCTGTTTGCCAGAACTCGATCGCACCCAAATCGATTTAACCTCCACATTCCTCGGCAAAAAACTAGCCGTACCCCTGCTAATATCCTCAATGACAGGCGGCACAGAACTAGCCCAGACTATCAATTATCGCCTCGCCGATGTCGCTCAAACATACAAACTGGCAATGGGAGTCGGTTCCCAGCGATGCGCTGTCGAAAACCCTCAACTAGCTCCGACATTTGCCGTGCGCCGCCGCGCTCCCGATATTCTGCTATTTGCTAATATCGGAGCGGTGCAATTAAACTATAATTACGGTTTAGCAGAGTGTCAAAAGATTGTCGATATTCTCGAAGCAGATGCTCTAATTTTGCACCTAAATCCGCTGCAAGAATGCGTTCAAACCGAAGGCGATACTAACTTTAAAGGACTGTTAGATAAAATTGCCAAATTGTGCGAAAAATTACCAGTACCGGTAATTGCCAAAGAAGTTGGCAACGGTATTTCAGGCAAAATGGCACAGAAATTGCTGGAGGCTGGAGTAAGCGCGATCGACGTTGCCGGAGCCGGAGGCACTTCTTGGGCGAAAATAGAAGGAGAGCGAGCCACAGATAGCAAGCAGCGCAGGTTGGGCGCAACCTTTGCCGACTGGGGAATTCCCACAGCCGAGTGCATTGTCAGCACCCGCGCTGCCGCCCCAGATGTTCCCCTAATTGCCTCTGGAGGTTTGCAAAACGGCTTGGATGCAGCCAAGGCGATCGCCCTCGGCGCGGATATTGCAGGGCTGGCGCGGCCGTTTCTGCAAGCAGCAGCGCAATCGGAATCAGTCGCAGCCCTCCTCGCTGAGGTTTTAATTGCAGAGATTGCCACCGTGATGTTTTGTACGGGCTGCGCTAACTTGCATGATTTAAAACATTCTGGGGTTTTGGAAAGGTTAAAATAAAAGTAAGTCAGTAGTCAGTAGTCATTAGTCATTAGTCATTAGCATTTTGTAGATACTGTCTTGATCTGTCAAGGGGTAGCGAGCAAATAAGTTGGATCGAAAGGCTTTTGGGACTTTAAAATCCCAAAAGCCAAATGCACCAACTTCCTCATCAGAGCACCAATTACCTGCATT
>JBBSNU010000526.1:0-4086 GCA_038260455.1 Chroococcales cyanobacterium
ACAACAATTATAAAGGTGCGCCTGTTGATGGCAGTGTTTGGGAGTCTGGCGGCGACTATTCGCTGAGGTTGTTGCGGGGGGGTTCTTGGAACGATCGCCCTCCGAATTGCCGCAGCGCGTGCCGTCTCAGATATCAGCCGGATTGCAAGGCTAGTATTGTGGGTTTTCGTGTGGTTGTTTCTGTTGTTTGATTTTGTTTCCGATAGCACCGGAATTATATATTTTAATCATTGATATAGCCTTTCTCAGAAAGATGAGGTACTATCCGGCATAGGGCATAGGGCATAGGGCATAGGGCATAGGGCATACCTCACTTTTTTGAGAACCGCTATAGTGCGAGCGTCCCCGCTCGCGAGGTCGATCGCGAGCGGGGACGCTCGCACTACATAATTCCGATGCTACCGGATTTGATATGATATTGTGTTGGCTTATATTTTAAACACCCTAAAACTGGAGCATCTCATTTTTGAAACAAATATTTTTTATTATAAGTAGTTGGACAGAATTAATTACCCAAAATACCGCCTGAAAACCTTGCCCGATCAAAAGTCTTGATGTAATTAATTTTGTCCGTTACTTAGTCAGGTTCGACAATTCGGACTTTATATCGTATCCGGTCAATTGAAAACTATAAGACTGGTTCGTAGTGTGGACTTTAGTCCGCTCCCAGATTGCGGACTAAAGTCCACACTACGAACCGTTTTTGTTATGGTAATCGATCGTTCGGACTTTAGTCCTTAAAATCCTAGGACTAAAGTCCTCACTACGAACCTGTTTCTACCTGAGCTTAACTAGCCTTCTTCTGAGGAGCCACCATGCGTTCTACACTCATAGCAGCCACGCTCAATGTCACTACAGCCATGCCGAGAATTGCCAGAGGCTGCAACTTCTCATTGATAATTACAAACCCGAAGAGTGCGGTCATCGCCGGCCCCAAAGTGCCAATTACGGAGGCTAAGGCAGCCCCGGCAAACCGGATGGCAAAATTGTTCAAAAGATAGCTAAACAGCGTTAGTACCCCTAAAACAACGCCTCCTAAAATCAAACCTGGCCATACATTTGGGTCGATTTTAGGAGCTAAATTTTCCGAGAGCGGCACCCACAAACTCAGGGCGGACAATACAAAAATCGTGGCGAAATTAACTAAACTAAAAGGAATCGGGTGCAGCTTGCCCGCAGCCATTTGCGTCAGCAATACGTAACCTGCAAAGGTAATGCCAGCACCGAGTGCCGCGGCGACTCCCACCCCGACATTGCCGCCGCCCGGAGGTGGCGATGCAAAACTCGGCCAGCCGGCTAAAATCAGACCTGCAGTAATCCCGCAGATTGCCAAAAAGCCGATCGTGCTTGGGCGAGCACCAAACAAGATCCAAGAACCGAGTACGGTGACGATCGGGTAAATAAAGAAAATCGTAATCGCAATCCCCGCCGGAATATTGCCGATCGCCAAATAAATCAAAACCTGAGACAAAAACAGAAAAAATGCGCTTCCTAAAACCTTGCTCCACAAAGCTCGATCGCCCGACTGGAACAACCGCCTAATATCTTTCCACACAGAAGGATACAGAAAAGTTGCCAATATTGGCATCAAAGCCATCACCACGATCAGCCGCATCAACAAAATCAACAAAGAATTGCCAAAACCAGGAGTTACCACCCCCGGAACTTCAAACAAGCCAAAAATCATCCGAGGATTTCTGCTTTTAATCAAAATTCTCAAACAAACATTAAACAGCGACAATACCACCGCCGAAGACAAAGCCAGCATCAAACCTGCTTGCACTTGAGAACCTGCTTTAGCAATTGCAGTAGGAGCTGAAGAAGGCTGTGACACAGAGTCCCGCGGCGCATCCACAGGTGTTGGCGCTATAGCTGGCGGGCGGACAGAATTAGCTGATACCTCGGGATAGGAATCTCGGGCGTCGAAAGGATTGTCAAGATATTCTTCTTCTTCTTGTTCGAGTTCTTCCCTGATGCGGTTTACAAGATTTTGTAACAGCTCTTCCCCTTGCCGCTCTAGGGTTTGCATATTATTGAGCCGCATCGAAAGGTCGCTTTCATAGCTGCTCAAATCTTGTTCGAGCATCTGAAAACTGCGATCGATCCTTTGATCCAGCGCCGCCAGCAACTCCGAGGCCCGTTCGTCGTAATTGCTCGGCGGCATCGGTATCGGGAATTCGCCACTGGGAATGGGGCTGCTGAGAGAATGTCCCGAGTTAGCGCTGAGTTCGCTAAACCGCTGCACCAACAAATCCTGCAAATTGTGAGCCAAAACTTGAGCCAACTGCTTCAGCCACAATTGCTGCTGCTGAATGTATCGCCCAGACAGAGATTCCATTTGCTGGGACTGCAATTTGCGATATTGCTCTCTGAGGTCTTCAATATCGTCAATCAGGTGATTTTTTTCACTTTCCAGCCGAGTAATGTCCTGATTTAACTGGCCTTTGACGTTTTGGTGCAAAGCGTCCAGTTCCTGAATCACTGAGTGGAGGACTTCTTCCGCTGATTGTGCATCCCCTGGGTCGTCTTTTGACGAGTATACGTTGCGCTGCGCCATTAGCCTATAACCTCTAATTTAAACTGCACGTTCAGTGTTCTTAAGTATTTTTGCAAAGTAGAGCCCAACTTCCAGTCATTTTCTGTAAAAGATCCCTGACACTGTTTAATCAATATTAGTCGCTTGGGTTGAAGATGTGAGAAAATTGCGATCGCCCCAAGAACACTCTGTGCAACTAGAAATCATACTACAGCTTGACCTCTGCACCGATTGCTCTGGGTCATTCTCGCATCTGAAACCAGCTTGCCAAAAGAATGCCACTGCAGTTCTGCCCCAAACCCTGATTCACTCAGTTCTCTATTTTTTGACCGCAATCGGCAGCGACAGTTGTTGACACCCAACAGTAGAATAAGGGTTTCAGGGCAATCTGCCTGCATTCGACAACGCTGACTGCTTGCCTCAAAACCCAAGTTCACTTCAAGCATTCGCACAAAACTCATAGAAACCGGGTTTCTGCGTTGATTTCTCGTCATATCGTTTCCGATAGCATCGGAATTATATATTTTAATCATTGATAGTGCGAGCGTCCCCCCAGATCGAAGTCGAACGCGCGTCGGGGACGCTCGCACTATATAATTCCGATGCTACCGGATTTGATATCACTCGTCGCCAAAACTCATAGAAACCCGGTTTCTGCGTTGATTTCTCGTCACTCGTCGCTAAACTCATAGAAACCCGGTTTCTGCGTTGATTTCTCGTCACTCGTCGCTAAACTCATAGAAACCCGGTTTCTTATGATGTTAAAAGTTCCATTTTTTTGCTCGCCAAAGTTTTAAGAGGCGATCGCACCGTAAAAAGCCACCCGCGCCCTCAAAAAATTAATACATCTCATCCCCAAGAACAACAGATATGGCATCCGAAATTTATGACAATTCCTTTACAAGCGATCGCCCAAACCTGAATATTTCTGACCGAGCCGAAGTGTTTGTCTTTCCGGCATCCTTTGCCCAGCAGCGCTTGTGGTTTCTCGACCAATTCGCCCCGGAAAACCCTTTCTACAATGTAGTAACAGCACTGCGCTTAACTGGTTCCCTCAACTTAATAGCCTTAGAGCAAACCTTCAACGAAATAGTGCAGCGTCACGAAACATTGCGAACCACTTTTGCAGCGGTATCAGGTAAACCAATGCAGATAATTTCTCCAGTTTGCCCGCTCAATTTTAAAATATTAGAACTGCAACATTTGCCGCCAGAACAACGGCAAACAGAAGCCAAGAAACTCACCGCAGCCGAATCTCTTCGCCCTTTCAATTTATCCACCGGGCCGCTGATGCGAGTCACCATTTTGCGGCTGACGGAAACCGAGCATATTCTGTTGCTAAATATGCACCACATCTGCTCGGATGATTGGTCGATCGGCGTGCTGATTCGAGAATTGCAGGCAATCTATACAGCTTTTATAAATCAACAACCATCTCCCCTGCCAGAATTATCGCTGCAATATGCCGACTTTGCCGAATGGCAGCGCGAATGGCTGCAAGGAGAAGTATTAGAAACTCAGCTAGCTTATTGGCGGCAGCAATTGCGCGG
>JBBSNU010000527.1:0-4068 GCA_038260455.1 Chroococcales cyanobacterium
AACTAAATCCGCTTTGGCGATCGCAGAAATTCGCTGTTCTATGACCTCCCAAGGCTTGAGAATATCCGAAAGCGAAATCGCACAAAAATCGTGGCCCAGCGGTGCTCCGATCGCAGCAGCGGCCGCCTGCATCGCGGAAATACCCGGTGCTACCCGAATGTCGATGCCTTGCCATTCGGGTTTAGCGTCAAAGTCGATCGCCTCAAACACCGCCGCAGCCATCGCAAAAATCCCCGGATCTCCCGACGAAACCACGGCTACAGATTTGCCCGATGCAGCTAAATCTAGGGCAAAACGGGCGCGATCGATCTCTTCGCGGTTGTCGGAATCGTGCCTGTTTTGTCCTTCTCGCAGGGTTCCGGCTAAGTCCAGATAGAACTTGTAACCCACCCAATCGGTGGCTTCGCGCAAAATTTGCTTAACTTCCGGGGACATCCAGGGCGCGCCTCCGGGCCCGGTACCAACGATCGCCAGTTTACCGCGACTAATGCCGATCGCACTTACATTAATCGGTTCGGTAGCAAGTGCGATCGCGCAACGGAAGGCGTTTGTGCGATCGTACCCGATTAATTGACTGTTTGCACCTGCCGCACTTAGGGCAATTTGGGTGGCTGTGAGATCCAACTCGGGATTGTGTTCTGTTAATTTAACCGAGTCTAATTCCACAAGTTCTGAAAGATTGAAAAAGCGGACTGGGACTTTAAAAAATTGGCTAATTGCCTCAAGATTCGGATTTCCCATCTCATCTTTTAAGGCAAAAAATCCAGCAACTGAAGCTGCGGCTAAACCTGCATTTTTTAAGACTTGCTGCACCAATGAAATTGCTATTTCCGGCTCGATATTCGATAAATTTGTGAGTGCAAACGTGATAATTTGCGGGTGATAAACCAAACAATCTGCTGTGGGTACAATTGCTTTTTCCGTGACGCGGATGGTTAATTTGGCTGACGGGGCGATCCTCTCCGAGGGCTGCGCTAACGGCAAATTGCTCTCCCAAAGCCAGCTTGCAGCTTCTTCTAGCTGTACTTTTGCCCCGGCGAGCAAATTTGAAATAAAAGTCTTTGCGTCCTCTGGATTCGCCAAATAATAGCCTTGGGGAGGACTTAACAGGGCGGTGCGAAAGCGGATATCTCCGGTGGTGGTGATGGCGGGCTGTACGCCGAGGGCTACTGCAATTTCTCTGGCCAAGTCATTTACGCCGTGCAAACCGCCCAGCAGCGGTACTACGGCGCTTCCGTCTTCGGCGACGGCTAAGACTGGGGGTTCGGCGCGTTTGTCTGACAGCAGCGGGGCGAGGGTGCGGATGATGATTCCGGCGGCGCAGATGGCGATGATTGGGGTTTGGGTTGCGAATAGTTCCCGCAGTGTTTCGCCGAAGTTGCTAAAGTTGATGTCTGTGTCGGATGTGCGATCGACTAAACCGTAAATCTGGGAACCTGGGAAGATTGCGGAGATGGTTTGGGCGATCGGCAGGCTGTTTTGACCTAAGATAATTATTGCGGGAGAAACTCGAACCATTTTAGATTTTAGATTTTAGATTTTAGATTTTATGAGAGTTGCGACGGAAATTGGGAATTGATAATTGATAAGCTGTCTCACATTTAAATTACATTAACTGCATTTCCTTTATTTTTGATTTTTCCCCCATTTGATAATTAATTCGCCTTCATTTAAAAGTTGATGCAACAGTAATTCTAGTTTTTCAATGGATTTAAATAATCGATTGGCAATGTATTTTTTGGTTGAATGTCATACTAATTCAGCTAAATTATAGTCAGGACTATATTTAGGAAGAAACTCTAGGACTAAATTCGGCATTTCTGCTGCTATTTTTTCCAAGATTTCGGCTTTTTTGTGAAAGCTCGCGTTCTCCAAAATTATTACTATTTTACATCCCCTATACGCGAAATTTGCGGGTTCATTACCTGGCGATATCCACTTTTGTTTCACATCTTCGTAAAACATCTTGATCGCTGAGTAACTGTTCTGACTGAACATCCGATAATTTCAGCAACTTGTGTCTGTGTATTTCCTGTATTTAACAATAAAAAAATTTAATTTTTTCCCCTATTTTGTAGATGTTCATATTCTTTTAATGCTCGTTGTAGCTTTTTTTGTCTCTGGCTTAAGAAATTTTTTGACTGGCATTACTTTGAATTAAGTAGAACTGTATTATATACCGAATGCAATTTAGATGTCAAACAGCTTACGCACTCCGCCAAAGAAACCGGGTTTTTTGCTGAATCTGTCGGTAACAACCAAAGATTTTCGGAAAAAACCCGGTTTCTGACCATCTGTGAATCAGCCATATTTATGACATACTATTTACTAACGCTTGCTTAAAATCCGCCGCACTTTTATAATAAATATCAGGATTGTCAATTAAAGCTAAGTCAATAACTTTAGCTAGTGGCTTGGGAATTGCAGAAGTGCGATCGCAAATTGGAACAGCATCACTTTGCAAAACGGCCAAAAACGGGTCTTGACCCTGCAAATTGCGCGGCAAACACCCCGTCAACATCGCATACAAACAAGCCGCCGCCGCCCACACATCAACCTCCGGCTGCACGTACTTAAAATTAATCACCTGCTGTCGCGGCATAAAACCCAGCGTCCCCACCGCACTTCCCGTCAGAGTTTGACCGCTTAATCCTGCCAAATCAAAAGCCTTTGCTAAGCCATAATCCCCAACCTTCGCAACTTGTTTTCCGCCCACATTCGCCAGAAAAATATTCCCCGGCTTCAAATCGCGGTGAATCAAGCCCTGTCCTTTACCAAAACTGCCATCAGCCAATTTTACATTCGGAATTTCCACATTGTGGGTGTAAGATAAACCATCTAAAACTTGCAGAATAATCGCCACAGCTTCATCAATCGGCAAACTCGCAATACCGCGTTTTGCCATCAAATCAACAACACTGCCACCATTGCAGTATTCCATCGTAAAAAAGAAAGTTTCATCGGCATAACCAGACTGTTTTAAACTTACCACATTCGGATGTTTTAAATATTTCATATTTTCAACTTCCCGCAAAAACCAATTAACAGCCCGCTGATTCGCCGCTACTTTTGGCAGCATTACTTTCAGGGCAATTTGTTCTTTTGTCCGCTTGTGTTCTGCCAGATACACTAAACTAAAACCACCTTTACCCAATTCCTTCAGCAACACATAATCGCCGAGAACTCCGATATTCTTTTCACCACCGACAGCTTTTAACAGAAAAGCTTTGAGCATTTCCCACAGTTGCGGTTTATTTGGGGGAATAATCGGGGGTCTTTCCGATTTGATAGTTTTAGCAATTTCCGGGTCAAGGGCAATGCCAACTCGAAAGGAAGTATCGCTGAGTTTGAATTCATCTCCCCCTTGCAAGTCAAATTCTGGGAATTGAATTTTTGCCGCATCTTCGGGAGTTTGATGTGCTTCTCGCTGACCGATTTTTTCGCCATTAACAAACGTACCATTTTTGCTACCAAAATCGCGCACTCGGATATCGGGAGGATTGATATCTAGCAAGCAGTGATAGCGGGAAATAGTGCGGTGTTTGTCGTCGTCGGGAATTTTGGGATAGCAATCTTTGGCGCGGCCGATGATGCAAGTTGTGCGGGATTCAAAGGTGAATTCTTGACCTTTTAGATTGCCTTCTGTGATAGTGAGGGTGATTTTTGATGGCATTGCAATTTTGGTTTTTGATTATTTATTATACTCGTAGGGGCGGGTTCACCAAGATTTAAATTTAAAAACCCAAATATTTATAAACCCGCCTCCACGCCACGCGATGACCAATGAATTCAGAATTTTGTCGAGATTTCGGGTGGTGGAGGGCGGGTTTATTTAGATGGTCGTTGAGTGACAGAGATTAGGGTGAACCCGCCCCTACAATTTTGTCGATTTTGGATAATTTTGGTTTTTGATTATTTATTATACTCGTAGGGGCGGGTTCACCAAGATTTAAATTGAAAAACCCAAATATTTATAAACCCGCCCCCACCCCACGCGATGACCAATGAATTCTGAATTTTGTCGAGATTTCGGGTGGTGGAGGGCGGGTTTATTTAGATGGTCGTTGA
>JBBSNU010000528.1:0-4052 GCA_038260455.1 Chroococcales cyanobacterium
AATCAACCGGACATGATAGAAAACGCAGATTTATCCCTCGGTGGGGGCGGGTTTATTAATCCTTTTACCTACAGTCAATATCTCTCGTAAAACCCGCCCCTACAGCCCAATGAAAAATGATAATTGACCAAGGAAAATTGAAAACTAACAACTAACAACTAACAACTTACAACCAATGCAAGAAATTCTTACAAACAATAGTCCCCGCCTCCACGAAAACTTTTCGCAAGTCGTGAAAAGTTACTACCAACTAACAAAACCGAGAATTATATTGCTGCTGTTAATCACTACCTCAGCAGGAATGTGGATGGCTGCGAAGGGAGAAGTAGACCCGCTATTGCTGGTATCAACTATTACCGGAGGCGCTTTAGCTTCCGCGTCGGCTAATACGATTAATTGCATCTACGACAGCGACATCGACTATATCATGGAGCGCACTCGGTGGCGGCCGATTCCTTCTGGGCGTGTCAAGAAACGGGATGCTTTGATATTTGCGATCGCCCTAGCGACAATATCCTTTACATTGCTAACAGTTGTCGCCAACTTATTAGCCGCTTTGCTAGCAATGTCCGGCATAGTGTTCTACGTCCTAATTTACACTCACTGGCTGAAGCGCCACAGCGTCCAAAACATCGTAATTGGCGGTGCAGCAGGGGCGATTCCTCCTTTAGTTGGGTGGGCTGCGGTGACAGGAGATTTAAGTTGGGGTGCGTGGCTGCTATTTGGGATTATATTCCTATGGACACCGCCGCATTTTTGGGCCTTAGCAATGATGATTCGCGACGAATACGAGGGAGTAGGAGTACCGATGTTGCCGGTAATTGAAGGTGACGCAGAGACAGCCCGCCAAATTTGGATTTACACCTTATTGATGCTTCCTGCAACTTTGCTGCTAGTCTATCCGCTGAATTTAGCCGGCCCGCTGTATGCCGGTATTGCGATTTTCCTCGGTGCTATTTTTGCTCAAAAGGCTTGGTTGCTGTTGCAGACTCCAGAAGATAAGAACGTTGCGCGATCGCTCTTCAAATACTCTATTCTGTATCTGATGCTATTGTGCGCGGGAATCGTGGTTGATAGTTTACCTGTGACTCATAACTTTACTACTGCTGTTGTGCAAAATGTGCAAAGTTTGATTAGTACAGTTGTGATGTAATAATCAGTTAAATAGCAATTATTAAAATGAAGCCCGCACCTTGCGGGTTTTGTTTATGGTAAAATAGTGGTAGTGATTTAATAGGTGAAAATTCCATAGAGGCGAACCGATCATGAACTGGAAAGCACACATTCACTCAAATCCTAAAATTCTGCTTGGCAAGCCTGTAATTAAGGGAACACGAATATCTGTGGAGTTCATTTTAGGACTATTTTCAGAAGGTTGGACGGAGCAACAAGTTATCGAAAACTACCCAACGCTTAATGCTGAATCTATCCAAGCAGTGTTTGCTTTTGCGGCGGAATGCCTCAAAGAAGACGTATTTTACACGCCTTTACTGTTTTCTGAGGCAAGTTAATGCGGTTTCTGGCAAATAAAAACTTCCCACTACTCACGGAGTTGGGCATTCCGTTGACAGCAGAGTGGGAGGCATTATAATTAAAAATGCAAAATGCAAAATGCAAAATGCAAAATGGAACCTACAGAGGAATCGGGAGTATGAGGATATATGCAAATTGTTTGGACAAAACACGCCCAGGAGCGTCAGCTACAATGGGAGGAGCGATTGAAAATTACCAGGGAAGAGGTTGAAGCTGCTCTCACCAACCCTCAACAGATTATCGTGGAAGATGATGTCTTGGTGGCTCAAATCAAACGAGGCAATGGTCTTCTGAGAGTACCCTTTGTTGAAATTGGTAAAACTAGGCGAATTTTAACCCTGTACTGGACAAATCAAATCAAGCGATATTGGCAGGAGAATCCCAATGAAAGTTAAATACGATGCAGAAGCAGACATTCTGATTTTTATTTTCCGTGATGCGTTTCCAGCTAATGCTATCTCTGAACCAGGAGGCGTGATTGTCAGTTATGACGAAAGTGACGAACCAGTTAGCATCGAATTTCTCAATGCCTCCAAACGTAAACTGTTTAATGCTCAAGAACTTATACTAACGATCGCAACTTAGTTGATGCGCTTTAGCGAGATGGCATCGCAGAATTATATCGCGGTGTGAATTTGGGGCGATAAATGAGGTAAGCTAGAGACAAAGGTTTCAAACAATTTTAACCAATGCCAGCATCCGTTGCTTATCTGTTTGACAGAATCACAGTGAACCCAAGACAATGTGGCGGTCGTCCCTGCATCCGGGGAATGCGGATTCGAGTCATCGATATCCTAGAGTTGCTAGCTGCGGGTGAGCAAATTTTTAAGTTTCTCGAAGAATTGCCAGACTTGGAACTTGAGGATATTAAAGCTGCGCTGTTGTATGCAGTCCGCAAACTCGACCATCCCGTTTTAGCCGCATGACAATTTGGTTGAATTCTCATCGATCGCCAGCAATTGATGTGTGGATTACTCGCTACCTTTGGTGAAATACATCAGCGATCTGCGGTATTTTTCTCTTCTATTGGGTATTGTACCGCAACTGCGATACAATTATAAGTTCGACTGCTAGATTTTCGTAAACTCGTAATCAGTTGATATATTTCGGGAATGTCTGAAAAAACTCTGCTAAGTGAAATTGTTCATTGTCCCCATGCACGAGAGTGTCAAGAAGATCTTTCTGTTGAAAATCCATGTCGTAAAATTGTTGACTCTCAAAATGCAATTGGGTTAGAAAAATTTCAAGTGCCTGAACCTTGGAGTGGACAGATAGAGCAAGCACCCATTCTCTTCCTGAGTTCAAATCCATCAATTGGCTCTGATGAAGATTACCCAACTTGGGATTGGTCATGTAGCGAAGTACACGATTATTTCAATTACCGTTTTGGAGGAGGACGTAAGCACTGGATCGTTGATGGTACAAAATCCTTGCTAAAAGACGGGAAATATAGTCGCTCTACTCGATTTTGGGCAGCGGTTAGACAACGTGCGATTGAGCTACTTCAACGGAACGTTAGTCCAGGCATTGATTATGCGCTTACCGAGATAGTGCATTGTAAGTCTCGTGCCGAAACTGGTGTAGAAGAATCACAGGAGCAATGTGTGGAAGCCTACTTGTTGAGAGTTTTAGAACTAGCAAGAGCAAAAGTGATAGTGGTACTGGGGGCACGCGCAAAGCAAGTGATTCAAAGCCAATTCAATATCTCTACAGCAAATTCAATATCCGAGTTCGTTGAGATAGGGAATCGTGAAAGATTTTTTGCTTTTCTCCCCCATCCAAATGCTCGGACCCACCGTTCTTTTGCTAAGTGTTTACAGGGTGATGAACTTGAAAAGTTACGCGCTTTTTTGCGGTAGCATCAAAATACGGCAAGAGATGCGCGCACTCGAACAACGCCAATGCACCCGACCGTCGAGATCCTGTCGGTGGCAGTCTGAGGTAATTTGCGGCGGGTGATTGGCAACGTTAGACCGCTAAATCTGAGTTGGGTAGTGGCTTGAATGTATCTATCAAATTCCAACCCAAAGGTGAATGTCATGCAAGCTAAACTTCAAGAACAACTTTCTCCTGATGCCGAAGTTATTTTGGGACGTTTGCCAGAACGAATTAAAGCTGCTCTAATTGCGCGTGCTGCGAAAATTGAATATCCGATCGCCATTTCGATCGCCAATTTTCTCGACACAGAAGCATTAGGTTTCGTAGATTGCAAACCAGGACGCGGGCAGTAAAATCGAGAAGCCCCAGGCGATGAAGTTCGAGATAAGGTGAAAGCCCGATCGCTAAAATGATGAATAGATGTTGCTGCCAAGATAAGGATGACCACCATTAACATCGGCTTTTGTGCACAAACCTGGGAAGAATACCATGCCCTCATCGCCAAGCGTCATGCCGAAACCCTGACTCCCGAAGAACACGAGCAACTGATCCAAATGAGCGATCGACTTGAACAACTCAACGTTACCCGCATTCAAGCCTTAATTCAACTCGCAACCTTCCGCAACCAACCTCTGACAGAC
>JBBSNU010000529.1:0-4051 GCA_038260455.1 Chroococcales cyanobacterium
CTATTTTGACTGGTGTAACGCCGCAAAACACTGTGATGGTGGAAATTTCGGATAACGGTACGGGCATTCCCGATGAGATAGTCGATCGCATTTGTAACCCGTTTTTTACGACAAAAGCTGTGGGGAAAGGTACGGGGCTGGGAATGTCGATCGTGCACTCGATTGTGGTAGAAAAGCACAAGGGTAAGATTGAGTGTATTTCCCAAATGGGACGGGGAACGACTTTTAAGATACAAATTCCGATCGGCAAAACCTAGTCGATTTTAGATTTTAGATTTTAGATTTTAGATTGGAGGATTTGTAGGGTGCGTCATATCAAATTCGGTAGCATCAGAATTATGTAGTGCGAGCGTCCCCGAAGAGCGATCGAAGAGAGGCAGAGCCTCCGGATCTGCATTACCAGGCAGAGCCTGGTAACGAGCCAATCTTAGCCCCCCCGCGAGTTCGGGGGGGTTGGGGGGTAAGATCTAGCGCTACTTTATGAAATTGGTATAATGCCCTCTTCCTTCTTCCTTCTGCTATAGCGACTAAGATAGATCCAAGCTGCTAGAGAAGCGGTGCTGCATCAACTAAATGGATAAAAATTGACATGATGGGATTAATCCTGGAAGCGATCGAAGCAATGGGACACAATGTCCGCTGGATGTCTTGGAATTTATTTTTAGGTTTACTACCGCTGGCGCTGAGTTTTTGGCTGTTCCGCAAACCTCGATCGCGCTGGCTGCTTTGGGGTACGTGGGTTCTCTTGGGCGTTACTTTTGTGCCGAGCACGCGCCATGTTTTAGGCTATCTGAGGCACATTGTGCAAGATGTGGGCGCAACTTACGTTTTGGGGGCGATCGCGATTACGCTCGCACTAATGGCTTTAGACATTTGGGTACTGCGACAGCGCGGAGTTCGCTCTCTCCGCTGGTGGGGTGGTTTTTTCTGGTTTATCGCATTTTTGCCGAATGCGCCCTACGTTTTAACTGATATCATTCACCTGATCCGCCAGATTAAAGAGGGGAACTCGGTATGGACTGTGACTCTGGCTTTAATCCCGCAGTATCTGGCGTTTATGCTGCTCGGGTTTGGAGCTTACGTGCTGTCGGTGATGAATTTGGGTTACTATCTGAAGCAACAGGGTTGGGGTAAATTTATCCTGGTAACGGAGATAACTATACACGCACTTTCGGCGATCGGCATTTATTTAGGGCGATTTATCCGCTTCAACACTTGGGACATTCTGACGAATCCCGATGCGTTGGTTAACACCGTCATGAATGATTTGATTGGTAAGCGTCCGGTTGTCGTAATGGCTGCAACTTTTGTAGTAATTGCTGTTTTGTATTGGGTGATGAAGCAAGTGATTTTGGGGATTAGCCAGCGATTTTACCGCACTCAATCCGAGTCGGAGTCGATCGGCGAAACCGCAACTTCTTCCGAACCCATCGATTTGAGATTTTAGAACTGCCAATTGAGAATTGACTTGCAACGCCGTGAATCTGACAGCTTGAACTAATACCAGTTCAAAAAATCAATGCAACTCTAGGATAGCTCCCAAACCGCTATTTCATAAGTCATTCCCAATCGAAAAATGAAAAACGAAAAGTGAAAATGCTATGAGAGCAAATTTTCTTATATCAAGTATTTAAGCCGACCAGCAAGTATCCGTCTGTAGGTAAGATTAATTTGTGCGATCGACTCCCAAGTAAATTACTGCGACAATCGGTAATAAAACTTGATATGTTATAACAGCCGAAGTAGTTTTGTAAAAAGCAAAGATGAATCGATTTGACAGTCAGTTGTGGAAGCGGTTTATGGCGATCGCTCAGCCTTACTTTTATCCTTTAGAGCTTGGGGGCGGCAGAATATTTTTAGGATTAGTCGCGCTGCTGTTGATATTTCTCTTTGCTGCGATGTTTGTGGCTGTGAGCGCTTTATGTCTCGGAGGTGCTGCTCTTTTTCCAGATTTTGTCAATAGTATTGCAGCCGGCTTAGTTACTTTGTTGAAAGGAATTATTAATTCGCCCGCAATTGCGATCGTAGCTTTAATGCTAATAATTCCTTTCATTGCTTTTATCTGCTTCAAAAACAGATTGACGGCGCACTGGCAACCTTGGGCTTTATTGACTTTTCTGCTATTTTTGTCGCTGTCAGTCAGCGGGCTGAATGTAATCATTAGTTACGTCGGTAACTTTTTTAACACAGCACTAGCTAAAAAAGACGAACTCAATTACTGGAAGTATCTGTTTGTCTATGCAGGCGTTTTTGCAGTCGGCACTCCTATTGTCGTAATTTACCGCTATACCCAAGATAAATTAAGTCTCTACTGGCGAGAGTGGATGACAAATAAGTTCCTCGACAAGTATTTTCAAAATCGGGCTTATTACGAAATAAATTCCCACAAAGAAATCGACAATCCCGACCAGCGAATTTCCGAAGATGTCAAATCATTTACCAGGACAAGTTTGTCATTTTTGCTAATCATCCTGGGTTCAATAGTTAACATTATATCTTTCACAGGTATCCTGTGGTCTATCTCTAAACAACTTTCGATATTCCTGATAGTCTATGCTATCTTGGGGACGGTCGCCACTCTGATTTTTGGGCAAAGATTAGTACCTCTTAATTTTAACCAACTTAAAAAAGAAGCTAACTTCCGCTACGGACTGGTTCACATTCGCGACAATGCTGAATCTATTGCTTTTTACCGGGGAGAAGAACAGGAATCGACACAAATAAAGCAGCGGTTCGTGGAAGTATTCCGCAATTTTAATTTACTAATTGGCTGGCAGCGAAATCTGGATTTTTTTACAACTGGATACGGATATGCTGTTGTGATTATTCCGGCTTTGTTTCTGGCTCCTGCTTATTTTGCAGGCAAAATCGAGTTTGGAGATATCACACAAGCAGGTTTTGCTTTCAGTCAGGTTTTAGGCGCTTTTTCGGTGGTTGTAACTCAGATTGAACCGCTGAGTTCTTTTGCAGCTAGTATCAATCGTTTGACTGTATTTACAGATACTTTGGAAGCCGAAAAAGCGGTATCTCGTGCCGGAGAAACAGTTATCGATTTAGTAGTTGATTCTCAGTTGACGCTGGAACACGTTACTTTAGATACTCCCAAACATCAAAAGACTTTGATTAGGGATTTGTCGGTAGCAGTGCAGCCCGGTGAAGGACTGTTAATTGTAGGTCAAAGCGGCGCAGGAAAGAGTTCTTTGGTGCGGGCTATTGCGGGTTTGTGGGACTCGGGAACGGGCCGTTTGGTGCGGCCAGAACTTGGGGAAATGTTGTTTTTGCCGCAGCGTCCTTATATGATTTTGGGCAGTTTGCGATCGCAACTTCTCTATCCCAACAGCAGCAGCGAGGTTGATGAGGGAAAATTGGGCCGCGTTTTGGCATCAGTAAATTTAGCAGATTTGCCAGACAGATTGGGCGGTTTTGATGCGGATTTAGATTGGGGTGAGATTTTGTCGCTGGGAGAACAGCAGCGTTTAGCTTTTGCCCGATTGTTGCTGACAGAACCGCGCTACGCTATTTTGGATGAGGCGACAAGTGCTTTGGATTTGAAGAACGAGCAACATTTATACAAGCAGTTGCAAGCAACTAAAACTACGTTTGTGAGTGTCGGCCACCGATTGAGTTTGTTGAAATATCACCAGCAGGTTTTGGAACTTTTGGGCGATGGAAGTTGGCGGCTGGTTTCTGCGGAAGAATACCGCGATAGTGCGAGCGTGTTTGATTGATAGAAGGCTGCTAAAGCTGATATTATGTTCGGCAAAAAATAACGGTCGGGTTTGTAGTGAGGACTTCAGTCCTCATTCAATGAAAAAACTAAATTTCTCACTACCAACCTGTTTTATATAGCAATCCTAAATCATTATCCTTACCGCGAACATAAATGTGATTTCCCCAAAATCCATCTGTAGGGACACGGCAGTGCCGTGTCCGGGAGACTGCACGTGCCGTGTCCCTACAGAAAATCATTTAGGATTGCTATAGCTGTTGTTCCATCGGACATAATATGGGAGCATCTCAGTTTTGCAAGAAGCATTTTTTATTGTAGTGC
>JBBSNU010000530.1:0-4048 GCA_038260455.1 Chroococcales cyanobacterium
ACATTATAATTAGGAACTACCCGCACGCCGCCCAAATAAGTCAGCGTGATAATGCTGCCGCCCTCCGCCATCAGCGGTTTAGCCGCAGCACAAAGCCGCACCAGCGAGTAAGCGCTAATATCCAAAGCATTGGAGAAGCCTTGGCGGGAGGTGTTGGTGAAATCTCCTGAAAGTTCGTCCTTGCCGGCAAAGGCTAAGCAGTGAACCAGGATATCTAACTTGCCCCATTTGTCGGCGATGGTTTGAAAAGTAGACTCGATTTCGCTCTCGTTTTGGACATTGCAGGGCAGATACAGACTGGGATTGAGCGGTTCTACGAGTTCGGCTACTTTGCGCTCGTGCTTGCCTTTCTCATCCTTCAAAAAAGTGATGCCGAGGTTGGCCCCTGCTTTGTGAAGCTGCTGGGCGATGCCCCAGGCGATCGAGCGATTGTTGGCAATGCCCGTAACAAGAGCATTTTTTCCGGTCAAATCTATCATCAAAAAAATGGGTAGAAACCCCGTCCTTCTAGGACGGCTTTATATTTTTTAATTTACTACCGCCTTGGGATTGGTTAATTCGGGGTACTTTTGTATTGCACTTTCAACGGGACAATTACCGCTTCAAATGTTCCAATCCTGTACGCATAGTATTTTGCTCGCGATGGAGCCTCCCTTGCGGGGTAATGTTAGCTTCGACCAGTTATAAGAGCTTGTTAGACTTGCAACACTGTTCCAGTGACCTTAGAACTGTTTAATTGCAAGCGACAGAGCAGGAGACTTCGCACTCTCCAAGGTGTCGTGACTCAAATAACGGCTACCCTTTAAATCGAGGCGAACGACTGCGCTCAGGGTGGTCTGGTCAGAACGGCTTGTTAGATTTCTCTTTCAAGCCTCATGCCGTCAGGGCTGAGGTTCCTGACCTGTATTTCTTCTCGAAGCAACTTGCACCGTTCTCGTGAGCTAGATCCGACAACTCCGCCAGTTTAGACACAACTGATTCAGATTTAACTGATTTAGAGACAATTGAGAGACAATTGAGATTAATTTGGCTGTGGATCTAAATGGGCGGAATTGAAAAAGTTAAGAGAATGGCTAGATTTAATATCATACAGCGTGTGTTTAACTTAACATTAGATGGCTGTAACAGAATCCCTGGACATTGGAGGTTGGTCAGTATATTTACTCAATAAGCTTAATCGGCAAGTTACAAACTATTGATTACTACAAAGGATCTAGTCGTGACACATGATAGACCGCTAGCAGCCGTGTTCCGCCAAATCAGCGGCGGGGCGTTTCCACCCATTGTGGAAAACTTTGAACGGGGCAAGACAATTTTTTTCCCTGGAGACCCGGCTGAGCGCGTTTACGTTCTGCTTAGAGGTGCCGTGAAGCTCTCTAGGGTGTATGAAGCAGGCGAAGAAATTACTGTGGCGCTCCTGCGGGAAAACAGCGTATTCGGCGTGCTGTCTCTGATTACGGGACACCGCTCGGACAGATTTTACCACGCGGTAGCGTTTACGCCCGTAGAATTGATCTCGCTGCCGATCGAACAAGTCGAGAAGGCTCTCAAGGAAGACGCAGAATTGCCTATGGTTTTGCTGCGGGGACTTTCTTCTCGGATTTTGCAAACGGAGATGATGATCGAAACCCTCGCACACCGAGATATGGGTTCGAGACTCGTCAGCTTTTTGCTGATTCTGTGCCGGGATTTTGGCGTGCCCGGTACGGATGGGATTACGATTGATTTGAAGCTGTCCCACCAGGCGATCGCTGAGGCGATCGGCTCGACGCGGGTAACTGTGACTCGTTTACTGGGGGATCTCAGACAAGAAACTATGATCTCGATCCACAAGAAAAAGATCACAGTCCACAATCCGGTAGCCTTAAGCCAGCAATTCACTTGATGCCGAGAAACTATGGGATTTTGGATTTTGGATTCTAGATTCAATCCAAAATCCAAAATCTATAAGAAAAAATCGGAATGACTGCTGGATACATCCTGGTATTTGTAATTTTAGTGTTGGGGGGTGTGATCGCCACTGTAAGCGATCGCCTTGGGACGAAAGTCGGCAAAGCAAGGTTGAGTTTGTTCAAACTTCGCCCCCGCGACACTGCTGTTGTGGTGACAGTGATGGCCGGCAGCATCCTGTCGGCCATTACTCTGGCCATTTTGTTTGCTACCAGCAAGCCTCTGCGAACCGGGGTTTTTCAAATAGACGAGATTCAAAAAAGGCTCAACCAAGCCCGCAGAGAACTCAAAGAAACCACTCAAGAAAAAAATCGAGTTGAAACTGAATTAGATGGAACCAGAGCCGCTCAAGCGCAAGTTAAAGCCAATTTAGAGCAAATTAATCAATCGCTGCAAGCTGCTAATGCTGAGCAAGCTCGGACACAAACAAAATTAAACTCGCTGCGGGCCCAGCTCAACAGCGTGGAAGCAGCCAAGTCTAAAACCCAAGAGCAGTTAATTCAGGTAGAAGCAGCTAAATCGGACACGGAAGAACAGCTTGCTAGGGTGGAAGCTGCTAAGTCTCGCACCGAAGAACAACTGAAACTTGTTGAAACTGCCCGATCGACTACAAAAGCTCAGCTCGATCGCACTGAGAACCAATTGAAAACAGTTTCCGATCAAAAAACGAATTTGGGAGCGGAAATCGCCCAACTGCAAGGGGAACGCCAACAGTTAATCGAGCAGCGAGAGGAGGTGAAAGTTCAAATTGCCCAGCGCGATCGAGAAATTGCCAAGCGAGACGCAGAAATTGCCAAGCGGGAGGAAGAAATTGCCAAGCGCGATACAGCAATTGTCGATCGCAACGAACTAATTTCCCAGCGGGACAAGGAAATTGCCCAGCGGGTGCAAAATCTCGCCGATCGCGATCGAATAATTGTCGAGAGGGACAAAGTAATTGCCGAGAGGGAAGCACTCTTAGAAACCCTCGCACAGCAACAAACTCAACTCGAACAGCAGCAAACTGTCTTGCAGCAGCAAGTGCAAGTTTTGGAACGCGATTTTCAGGCAATCCGCGAGGGTACAGTTGCGATCAGGCGCGGTCAAATTTTAGCTGCTGGCGTTGTTCGCATCCTGGAACCTGGTAAGGCTAGTCGGGCGATCGATCGACTGTTGCAAGAAGCAAATAAAACCACCGTCGAACTGATGCAGCCGGAAAATTCCAAGGATCGCAAACAGGTTATTCAAATTACTACAGCAGAAATCGATCAATTAATCAGTCAGATTAAAGACGGTAAAGACTACGTGGTGCGAATAGTCGCCGGCGCTAATTACCTGCGACAAGAAAAGGTAATTAAGGTATTTGCGGAAGCCGAAATCAATCGAGTTGTATTCCGCGCCGGAGATGTGATTGCAGCGGTTGCTGTCGATCCGGTGACTTTGACTAACGAACAGGTGCGGGTGCAGTTGCTGCAATTGATCGAAGCTTGTCAATTTCGCGCTCGTCTGATCGGAGTTGTCGGCGGTAGAGTGCAAGTTGCGGACAATCGGATTGAAACTTTAGGTGGTTTTATCGATCGATTGCAGCAGTACGAGAAATCGCTGGAGGTTCGGGCGATCGCCACAGATGTCACGTACATCGCCGGCCCGCTGAAAATAGATTTAGTTGCCATTGAAAACGGAGCCGTTGTTTTCCGCACCGGACAACAACCACCGGGCGCAGGAGATGTGAAAGTTAAGTAATAAGTGCGATCGACCTATCGAATTCTAGCCAAAATTTTGGGCGATAAAATTACAATTTTGCTTGACATTTTCGCGCCCTTGACATATCATTAAATCATGGGAATCCGTGCCGCCATATATATAGCAATCGTATGGTGTGTCGCCACCAAAAATCTGGAAGCACCACCAACAATCTCACAGCGACGCACCATACCCAATTAGTAGGGTGTGTCGCCACCAAAAATCTGGAAGCACCACCAACAATCTCACAGCGACGCACCGCACCCAATTAGTAGGGTGCGTCGCCACAAAAAATCTGGAAGCACCACCAACAATCTCACAGCGACGCACCGCACCGCTAAGAAGGGAAAGAAAGAAACTAATAATCGAACCCTGA
>JBBSNU010000531.1:0-4038 GCA_038260455.1 Chroococcales cyanobacterium
GTCCCCGCTCGCGAGTAGATCCTCGCGAGCGGGGACGCTCGCACTATAATTAAATGCAAAACTGAGATGCTCCCGATAATTGATTAAATGAATCTTTGGTTGGGGAGGGCGAGTTTATAAATATTTTGGAGGTGTATCAAAGATATCGGTGAACTCGCCCCTACAGAATCCGCCCCGACAAGAATTCCCAATTCCCAATGACTAATGACCAATTTCCAATGACTAATGACCAATGACTAATGACTACTGACTACTGACTAATGACTAATTAAGATTCCTCATCCAAGTGTTCGGCGACTGCTCGATACAGTTCTAAAACGTGGCGATCGAGTAAACTATAAAAAACTTGTCTCCCTACTTTGCGATAACTTACCAACCGCAACGCCCGCAACGCCCGCAACTGGTGCGATACCGCCGATTCGCTCATGCTCAAAGCCGCCGCCAAGTCGCACACGCACAATTCTTGATTTGCCAACACCGACACCAGCCGCAGCCGGTTCGCATCTCCCAAAAGACTGAAAAACTCTGCCATCCGCTGAGCTTTTGCCGTGTTGAGCACCTGTGTTTGCATTTCCCCCGCCCGCAGCTTGTCAACTATATGCGGGCGATCGCACATTGGTGTATCGTTTTGTTGGTCAGGTTGACCGATCGCTCCGTTAACAGCAGACTTCGGTGACATCTTTTCCAGGCTGGGTTTAATTCTCATTTTCATCTTAGCGCTATTCGCCAACCTTTTGTAACAAATTTCTTACATTCCCTTGACATACATCTGAATATGTGTTCATATGTATGTATAGAGAACCACCCACCAGGAAAAAGTAAAATGACCACCGTCAACCAAATGAAATGCGCTTGTCCTTCTTGTTTGTGCGTTGTCAGCCTCACGGAAGCCGTCGAAAAAAGCGGCAAGCACTATTGTTCCAGTGCTTGTGCTGACGGGCACCCCAACGGCAACGGCTGCGGCCACACAGGCTGCGAGTGCCACAAATAAATATTTCGGTTCAGAATAGGTTTAACAACCGTAAAATATATCTAAAGGGAGATGCGAACAGCGCATTTCCCAATTTTTGTGCTTTTAGGTTAACTTAAGGTTAAAATACAGGTAATTAAAGGTTAAAATTCCCTTAACAGGCTAAGTACAAAGCGAAATAGCAAAATTGTTGCCAGCGGAATACAATAAAAGTAAGTTAGCGTCGCGATACTAAGTGCAAAGACTGCTATTAATAGCAGAGACAGAACCAAAATTTGAATTAGGAGGGGCCTATGAAAGAGCGGGAAGATTTTTTACATCCTCGCAATCGCTACTACGGTGATTTCACGCCAGAAAACTTGGCGTTTAATGCCAACTTGCAGGAGTTTGCTCAGAAAATAACTTATATTTGCTCGCTGGAAACAGGAGGGAAGATTAGCGCGGAGAAAGCTTATAAAGATATTAAGGCTCTTTGGAAAAACTTAAAATCCTCTAAGAAGCAATTGGGAATTGGCGAAAAACCCCCGAGTACCGATGAGGAAAATTCGCCTTGAATTCATCGCAGATAAGACGGTGGTTGAAACCGCGCCTATAAAAACGTAGGCATTAGCCTTCCCGAAGGGTAGTCCGCCGACGTAGTGTAAAGAAAATAATATAATTTTAACCGCCCTGTCTTCAAACCGCGTCGGCGGTTTTTGTTTGTCTAGCCGCGGTTTCAACCGCCGACTTTTCTATGGTTTAGGAGTTGGTGTTGCTTCTCCTGCAAACGGAGTACAATTGCCGCCGAGTCCGGAAGTAATCGCGCAAGTATTGGTTTTCAGCATTCCTTCATAGGTATCAGCACCGGTACCGGGGCCGCCCAACTCGTCGCTATAAAGTTCCTTGTCCGAAATTTTGACATTTGCTTCCCTCGCTACAGTCTCCATTAACTTGGGATTAGTTGTGGTTTCGGCAAAAATTGTCGGCACTCCTGCGGTCTTAATTTGTGATGATAATTCGGCAATTCTGGCGGCTGTGGGCTGTTCCTCTGTTGTCACTCCCTGCAAAGCTCCAGCAACTTCCAAACCGTAAGCATCGGCATAGTAACTCAGAGCATCGTGAGTTGTTACTAACTTGCGTTTTTGGGCTGGAATAGTCGCAATTTGAGCTTTGATCCAAGTATCTACTTTTTGCAACTCATCTGTTAAGCTTGCTGCATTTTTTGTATAAAGTTGAGCATTGGTGGGGGAAACTTTGATCAATTCATCGCGAATTGTTTCTACCATGCGCCGGCCATTTTGAGGGTTATGCCACACGTGAGGGTCAGGGACTTTTTCGCCTTCTGCGTGGGGTTTGTTTTCCGCTTTCTCTTCGCCGTCTTCGTGCTCGTGTTCGCCCATTAGAGGTTTGGGAACGGCGAGTTCGTGTACGGCAATTTTGGGGGCGGAATTACTGCTAGATTCAATTAACTTAATGATGCTGGGTTCGTGGTTGTAGCCGCCATATAAAATCAGATTTGCTGTTTCAATCGCTTTGCGGTCTTCCGGCTTGGTTTGGTAGGCGTGGGGGTCGTCTCCGGGCTTGAGCAGACAGGTGGTGTCGATCGAAGTTTGGGCTATTTCCTTCGTTATATCGCAGATCACACCAGTCGTGGCGACGACTTTCGGCAAACTGGCGGCGGGACTGGCTTGAGTTTGAGTGGAGCTCGGACTCTCCGGCGAAGAATTGCTGGCTTGGGGGGCCGAAGTGCACCCAACCAGTCCAAAACCGATCGCCAAAACAGCCGTACTGCAAAATCTGCCAGTTTTTCCAGACAAGTTCTTTAACATTTTACCTTTGGAACGATAATCGTTATTGCTTTTTCGAGTTATCCTATTGTAGTAGCTACGAACAAGAATGGTTCTCAAAATCTCGAATTATGTTAGAAGTGCAAGACTTGGCTGTGAATTATCGAGGAATTTCGGCCCTTAACAACGTGAGTTTCCAGTTAGAACCCGGACAGTTAACGGGTGTATTCGGCCCCAACGGCGCGGGGAAAAGCACGATGGTGAAAGCGATGCTGGGATTGATTCCGGCGTGTCGGGGTTTGGTAAAATATCAGGGGCGGTTGTTGAAGGAACAGTTGTCGCGGGTGGCTTATGTGCCGCAGCGATCGCAAATTGACTGGGATTATCCGATTACTGTGCAAAATGCGGTGATGATGGCGCGGACTGTCCAGACTGGTTGGTTTCGATCGCCCTCGAAGCAGTCGCGGGAATTGGTGAAAGCTGCTTTGCTGCGGGTGGGAATGTGGGATTTGCGCGATCGGCAAATTGGCGAACTCTCCGGCGGACAGCAGCAGCGGATATTTTTGGCAAGGTCGATCGCCCAACAAGCCGATTTATTCTTCTTCGACGAGCCCTTTAATGCGATCGACAAAGCCACCGAAGAAATTATTTTCGATATTTTTGCCGAACTAAAAGCCGAAAATAAAACATTGCTAGTAATCAGTCACGATTTAGGCGAAAATTTAAAACAGTACGACAATTTATTGTTGCTAAATAAGCAGTTAATTGCAACTGGTACCTGCCGGGAAGTGCTCACCGCAGCCAATATTCAAAAAGCCTATGGATACGATTTAAGCTTAGTTGCAGCCTAAGCAAAATGGGATTATTCTCACCGTAGGGTGCGTCGCCATAAAAAATCCCTAACTAAATATAGACAATCTCATAGCGACGCACCTTACAAGATAATGCAGTAAACAAACCCAAAACTTTTTGGTAGCAAAAATTGTATCAGGTGCGTCGCTATGAGATTGTCGATTTCCCTTGATGGATTTTCAGTGGCGACACACCCTACAGCTACCTCTTCCTTCTTCCTTCTTCCTTCTTCCTTCTTCCTTCTTCTATAAATGTTAAACCTACTAATTGAGCCACTACAATTTGAGTTCATGCGAAATGCGATCGCCGTCGGCATTTTGCTAGGAATTCTCTGCGCCGTGGTTGGCTCCTACTTAATTGTACAGCAAATGGGAATGATGGTTGACATGATAGCCCATTCAGTATTAGCAGGATTGCCGGTGGCTTTTTCTTTAGGTTTCAATATTTCGA
>JBBSNU010000532.1:0-4036 GCA_038260455.1 Chroococcales cyanobacterium
AATTGGGTGTATGAGGATGTGAACGGTACGTTTATCCAAGATGAGGAGATGCAGAAGCGTTTGCTGAATCTGAATCCTCATTCGTTCCGCAAGATTGTCAGCACTTTGTTGGAGGTGAATGGCCGGGGTTATTGGGAGACTTCGGAGAGTAATCTCGATCGCTTGCGTGAGTTGTATCAGGAGGTGGAAGACCGGATTGAAGGGGTAGAGTAACAATCTAAATTGTGAAGAATCATCATTAATCCGTAGGGACACAGCATTGCTGTGTCCCTACATTTTGTTAGTGTTTGTTCTACTTTTGATCCTCGTCTTTTTCACAGCAAACGTCAATTATTTCTACAGTACACCCTGTAACCATTGACGCGACTGCGGCGACTATTACACTTTGTGGATAGTAAATAGTCACACCACCTGTAAAGCAGATAAGTGCTATCTTGACCAGTAAAACTTGGGTACCAGAAAACTGACGGAGTTGGGAGTTGGGAACTCTGACGCCATGAGAACCTTTTATTAGTCGCACTGCTTTGCAGATACCTGCTATCTTGACCAATAAAACTTGCGTAGCAGACAACTGACGGCGTTGGGAGTTGGGAACTCTGACACCATGAGAACGTTTGATCTGTGGCATATGTTAGAATCAGCGTATGTTTTAATTTCAATGAAGGCACCAGGTTAGTTAGCGGTGCCTTTTTTCTGGAATTTCCACCGTTGCTTGTTAGCTGTAGTGTCTATCCCCAGAAAACCTTTTATGCTCTGGTAATCCATCGTGAAACTAACTTATGGAATTTCAACCAGAGGTAAGACTGAATTAAACCTAAACCTGTTAATAAGGTTATCAAAGATACTTTCCAGCGTGGAATGCCTTCCTCGATTAACTGATAATGCTGCTCTTGCAAGTCACCCAACCACTCTTCCTGAAATTGTATCGGGATGATCTCCTTCAGCAATGCAATGAACCGGGCATACCTATCTTCCTCTGGTATAGCTAACCATCCGCTGTAATAAACTTGCAAGCCAAATGACAAAAGCAGTAAGAAGGAGTAACTAGACAACAGAGCGCTGCCAAATGGAATTTTTAACAAAGTAAGGTCACTTAACAAAATGAAAATACCAGAAACCCAACTGGCAAGGCTTGCATTTATAATTATTTTAAGACCATTTTTTGCCCCCTTTTCAGGATCTAAACGCCACTGAAAACCGCCATAAAGCATAAAAACAAGTGCCAGTAAAAGTAGGAAACTGGCAGGAAAAAACAGAAAAATGCCAAATAGGGTTTTTGGTAGATTAGGGTTAGAGAAAAAGCAGACAATACCCAGCACATCAGCAATAATGAAGCCAATTATTGAGATGATACCTATGCTGGTTATAAGTTTAAACCGCCATTCTCCTCGTAACAACATTTGATTGCTCACCTTATACCGCTCCCCAAGCTGGTTCCAACCCAGCCAGATAACTGAGGAATTCTTTTTTCTCTGCCAGAACTTTCACTCCTAACCCTGTAATCCTGTAGTACCTCCGCCGCGCACGACCTCTTTCTTCCGGAATCTCATCACCCCAGCGTGCTTTTAAGTAGCCTTTCTCCTCTAGCTTGTGGAGGGTTGGGTACAGGGAACCAAAGCCGAGTTTAATTTTCCCGCCACTGGCCTCTTTCACCGCCTCAATAATCTCCAAGCCGTAACGCTCACGGTAAAAGACGGATGTGAGTACGGCTTCTTCTTTTGGCGACAAATCAAAAATGCTATCTTGATTCTTTTTCATGATCTCCTGTCATTTGATGTTCATCTCATGTCTCATGGTATATCAAAGAGTTTGATAGTGTCAAGTGACTTTGAGATTAAACTGCTGAAACCTTGAATAGTCAAGCATTTCGGCAATCCAAAGTCAGATCGGAGGCAGATGAGTAGGAAGCGATCGCCCTTTATGCTATCCTGTGAGTAGATACGTTCTGTATATACAGTATCAGGCAGTTTGAATATGAGTATCTCGCGCAAACGACTTGAAGAATTACAAAATATTCCAGAATCCGCCATTGATACGTCCGATCGTCCTGAGTTAGATGCCAGCTTCTGGGAAAAAGCCAAACTGGTAAAACCGCTGACAAAACAAGCTATTTCTTTAAGAGTCGATCGCGATGTATTAGAGTGGTTTAAAAGTCAAGGGAAAGGTTATCAATCTCTGATGAATGCTGTACTGCGCTCTTATGTTGAACATCACATAAAGAACAGTCAATAAATGTGCGATCGCCCTCGCAACTCACTCAATATGCTACCATCCTTAATAAAGGTCGTTTAGCCCGCTATAAAATACCGCTATGACTACCCTCACCCTCAACCTCAACCCCATCATTAAGCTGACAGACGAACAGTTTTTTCAACTCTGTCAGGAAAATGAGAATATTAGACTGGAACGGACAGCGAAAGGAGAACTAATTATCATGTCACCAGCAGGAGGAGAGGCTAGCAACCGCAATGCAGGATTAACTGCACAGATTTGGATTTGGAACGAGCAAAATAAACTCGGTAAAGTGTTTGATTCCTCAACAGGATTCAAACTTCCTAATGGTGCAAATAGAGCGCCTGACGCTTCATGGGTAATATTAGAACGCTGGAATGCTCTGACTTCCGAACAAAAAAAGAAATTTCCCCCCATTTGTCCTGATTTTGTAGTCGAGTTAATGTCTCCGAGCGATAGCTTGAAAGAAACTCAGGATAAGATGAAAGAGTATCGAGATAATGGTGCGCGTTTGGGTTGGTTACTTAACCGCAAGTCTCGACAAGTTGAAATTTATCGTCCAGGCGCAGAAGTTGAAGTGCTGGACTCGCCTGCTACTTTATCAGGTGAAGATGTTCTTCCGGGATTTGTGCTGAGTCTTGAGTCGATTTGGTAAAGGGCGATCGCGCTCGTCGAATAGAGTAAAATATAGTTAAAGCTCTCGCAGTCAGCATTTTACCTGCCTCAAGCATCTCTTGCAGGCAAGATGCTTGTCCCACAAGATATCAAGGAGAGAATATGGTTATTCAAAATGCCGATCGAGTTATTGAGGCTGTCAAGGAAGTCACGCAAGACATAAACTCTTACGAACAAGACTTTCTGGGATTTTATAAATTCATTGCCAATAGTATTTTTCAGGAAAGGGAAAGACTCGAAAAATTGCAGTCTGTAGACTTGATTGTGATTGAAGATTTATATAAAGACTACGAACAATTAGAACGCCAGAACCTAGTATTGCAAAAAAGAGAACGGGAAGTTGTTCAAGTTTTCATATTTGGAGATTTTGAACGAGATACTGAGATTACTTGGGAAATGTCGGAAATTTTAGCAGACTTTTTTGTTGAGTATCTGGTAATGCCGATTCTCAACAATATTAGTTATGATAAATTTGAGGCAATGCCTAGCTATTTTCTGGAATATATCAAAGATGGTGTGAGAGTGTATGAAGCAAAAAGAAGCTTACATCGAGATAGCGCAGAGGTACATAGCTAGTGCAAAGCAGCACCAATCTCAGGGGATAAACATTCAAGAAGTTATTGGTTTTCTTGCATATCATGCTCTGGAATCGATCGCAGTGGCTGTCATAGTCCATTTTAAAAGTAGTATTCCTATGAACCACGAGACTAAGTTGCGAATGTTTTTGAGCTTGTGCAAGAAGAATTTTGCTGATTCAGTCAACGTCAAAAATTTAGCTGCTTTGATTATTCGTGTGGAAAAAAACGGTTACAGAAGTAAGTTTCTTTACCCTGAGTTTCAAGGGGAAAATAACTATAAGTCTCCTCAAGAACAGACTACTTTGCCAGAAGCAGGGTTACTGGTGAGAGATATAGACCGAATCATCAATCAAATTATTAATCTAGTTTAGCGCTACCGTAGGGAAACGGCACTGCCGTCTCCGGCGCGGGCACGGATAGGGACACGGCAGAAGACCCGGCGGTTGAAACCGCGTCTATACAGACAAAACCCGGATGGTGCGCGGGTTGAAGAAGACCGGGCCGTTGAAATTATATTATTTTCTTCAGTCCGCGCAGGCGGACTTCGTTTG
>JBBSNU010000533.1:0-4030 GCA_038260455.1 Chroococcales cyanobacterium
GGATTGATAACCCCTCACATAAAGGTCAAACAGATGCTCGCACTGTTCCGGCAATATTCCCACCCCGTCATCTTCAACCGTACAGTAAATCATGCTATTTTGGGAATTAGTAATTGGGAATTTATAATCTGTAATCGGTAAGTTTTCTATATCCTGTTTCGTTTTGCTTTGATTAATTTTGATTTGTTTGGCAGTTATTATTTGAGCGGAAACCGTTAAATTTAATCCGGGCATATTGTGTTTCAAAGCATTAGAAATTAAATTAGAAAACACGCGCCACAACTGAGTAGTATCAGCATTCACTGCGGGTAAATCATCGGGCACTAAATTTTTAAAAGTAGCTTGAGCTTCATTCATTAAAGGCTCCAAATCTGCCGCTGCCGCTTCCACTACCGCCCTCAAATCTACCCGATCGCAGTGCAGAAACAAACCGCCCAATTCTCCGGCGTGAATTTCCAACAGCGAATTTATCAACCGCAACTGCTGCTCGCTACCTTGAATCATCCGATCCAAAACAGAACGGGGAATTGCGATCGCATCTCCTGTTTTTGTTTGCCAATTCTTCAGCACCATTAACATTCCCGCTACCGGGTTTCGCAAGTCGTGAGAAAGAGCGTGAATAAACAATCGCTGCGATTCTTGTGCCTGTTTCCGCTGCGTGATATCCTCAACTAAACCCTCATAATAAAGCAAGGAACCGCTGCTATCTCGTACTGCCCGCGCTTTCTCGGAAATCCAGACAATACTGCCGTCACAGCGGTAAATTTTAGATTCAAAATCTGATACTGTGGTGCTTGCCGCGATCGATCGCAAAAACTCATTTCTGCGAACCGGATCGACATACAACTGCCGCTCGATATCAGTAAACTTTGCCGTCACTTCTTCCGGGGAATCGCAGCCGTAAATCCGCGCCAAAGCTGGGTTTGCAGTAATATAGCGGCCGTCGGGAGTGCTTTGAAAAATTCCCTCGCCGGCATTCTCAAAAATGCTGCGGTACTTCGCCTCCGCCACCTCCAATTGTTGGTAAGCAGATTCCAACTCGCGCCTGGTACTAAACTCTGTTCGTTGCAGGCATTCGTACCAATAAACCGACAAATCGCAAATCAAACAAAACCAAAATAAATATAAATAAAACCCGCTCAGCCGAAAAGCAGTATACTGAGCAAAATTTAGATTTAAAACCAAATTTATCCCGACGTGGCAGCACAAAACGCCTAGTTGAGAAATTAGGTGAAGTCGCCAGCGGACGGGCATCAGCGTAGCTTGGGTGAGAAATGCTAAACTCCAGGTTAAAATGGGTAAGTTCCCGACTTGTGCTGCGGCTAACCCAAGCTGTACAACGACAGTTAGAGACCAGGAAAAACCCAGAAATAGCAAACCGGGATAGCGTTTGCCGATGGATGTTTTTTGCAGCAACAAACAAGTCAGCAAACCCAATTCTACAGCAGCGCTAGTGTACAAATAAATAATTTTAAACTCTCGGGGAGCGAAGATTGCTTCGCCCAGGAGATAGACAATTATTGTGAAGGCAAAAAAGATGGCAATTCGCACAGCAGGGCGCAGTCTATCTCGGAGGAAGCGATCGCGCCACTCTTCGTAAACTGTTAACGCTTCAACTGATTTTTTATTGCCCAAGTAGGTCATAAATAGTTATTAGTTATTTGTTATTGGTTATTTGTTATTAGTTATTTGTTATTTGTTATTGGTTGTTTGTTATTTTTTATTTGTTATTTACTACTACCAATTAGCAATTGCCCAATTAGCAATTGCCCAATGCCCAATGCCCAATGCCCGATGCCCGATGCCCAATGCCCAATGCCCAATGCCCGATGCCCGATGCCCTATGCCCGATGCCCGATGCCCATAGCCCTATGCCCTATGCCCATAGCCCTATGCCCATAGCCCGATACTCAGGAGCACCTAATTTACCTGAAAAAGGCTATATTTCCATAACAGGTAACGAAAACCAGAAAGTCGAGCCGCCTCCGGGAGTGCTTTCGACGCCGATTTGACCGCCGTGAGCTTTGATAATTTGCTTGGAGAGGTAAAGTCCCAAGCCTAGCCCTGTTAATTGTCGGCTATTGGGGTCTTGAACGTAAAGTTCAAACAGAGATTCTCGCTGTTTGGGGCTGATTCCGACTCCATTATCTGTTACAGTACAGCGAACCATTTTTACGGTGACTTCGGGCAATTCGTCGCCGATATTGCCATTTTGACCCTGATACGGGGGGATTTGACAACTGCTGTCGGGGTGAAGTTCAGTCAGGGTTTCTTGACTTTTCTGGGTGGTGTCGCGCATCCCCGGACGATCGCCCTTCTCAGATATCCGGTTAGCGATACAACGGGCGATCTGATTATTGGAAGATGTTAAAATTTGTGAATTTTCTTCAATGTTTAGCGTTTTTTCAACTTCAATTACCTCAGCTTTAAAAGTGATATTGACTCCCGGGTGATTGTGTTTGATCGCATTAGTTAGCAGATTTTCTAGCACTCGCTGCAAGTATTTGCGATCGGCACAGACTAGCGGCAAATTTAGCGGGATTTCTTGAGTTAAAATTGCTTGATTTTTGGCTAGCATCGGTGCTAAATCGGCAATAATTGCTGAAGTTAAAGACTGCAAATCCAACGATTCGGGATGGACAAAAATACCTTGGACTTCGCTAGCGTGAGCGTCGAGGAGGGAATTAACCATAGTCAATTGGTGTTCGCTGGCCTGAACGATGCGCTGCAAAATCGATCGCGAAACTGGAACATCCTGTAGAGACTCACAGGACGATTTATTGAGCAAATTTTTCAGCAATATCAACATTCCCATCACTGGAGTGCGGAGATTGTGAGAAACTGCGTGCAAAAATAAATCTTTGAGACGGTTGCTTTCTTGCAGTTCGTGCATTTTTTGCTGCAGTTGGCTGGTGCGTTCTTCGACTTGAGATTCTAAGTTGGCATTGAGTTCTTTTACTTGCTGCAAAAGTTGGGATTGTTGGAGGGCGATCGCCACTTGGGTAGCGAGTTTTTCTAACAAATCAATTTCAAATTCCTGCCACTGGCGGGGCCCAGAACACTGGTTGACGGCCAAGATCCCGAACAGTTCATCGCCGAGGACGATCGGCACATTTAACGTCGCCCGAATTTGATAGTCGCTGTATAATTGGACAACTCGATCGCCCTTTTGCACCGTAGCAGTATCGGAGACAATTCGGACGCGGTTGTTAGCATAAAAAGTTTTCTGCTTTTCGAGGTGATTCTCGTCAGTGAGCAACAACCCCAAAATAGAACGGTATTGGACACCGACAGACTCAGCGACAATTTTACCGTACACCGGGCTAGGAAGATTTGCCCCGCCTGCGTCCATAATACCGATGAAAGCGCGATCGGCCTTGAAAAATTGCCGGACTTCGGCAACAGTAGTGTTGAGAATTTCTTCGAGGTCGAGGGAGTGGCGAATTCGCAGGGCCATTTCTGAGAGCAGCCGATCGCGCTCGGAGGATGTCCCCAAAGCAGCTTCGGCGCGGTGACGTTCCGTAACGTCTTGGACTGTGGCGGCGATGATGTTTGAGTGAATTGCTGACTGTTCGCAGACAGCGCGCACTCCGCCGTCAGGGAGCACAATTCGATAGTTAATGGAATAGGGTTTGCGCTTAAACATCGCTTGACATTGCGATCGCGCCACCAATTCTCGGTCTTCTGGATGTACTGCTTGCAAAAAAACTTCTGGTGTTGGTTTAACAGTTCCCGGAGTCAAACCCAAGATGCGATAAAGTTCGTCCGACCACCGCAATTCGATATTAGATGATATATTGTTTTCTGCCGATTGTTCGCAACGATCGACCGGCTTGATGGCGGTGAAATTTAAATCCCAATTTCCTAACTGAGCGATGCGCTGAGCGTTAGCTAAACTGGCTTCGCGATCGCGCAACAGAGCGGCCGTGCGGCGCACGAACTCCAGCGCTTGCTCGCGTTCAGCCACGGCTGCAGCCAACATCAGGGCCACAAGGGCGATCGTACCGGTAAAAGCTTGTAAAAATAAAAC
>JBBSNU010000534.1:0-4023 GCA_038260455.1 Chroococcales cyanobacterium
AACAATTAACGAGAGGCGAGCCAACAGAGGCCAGCTTACTAGCAGTCCCAAAAGTGCAACTCCGAACAAAATTGTCAGGGCGTAAAATTGAGTTTGACCGTTGACGTTGTATTTGAGGCTCTGTCCGCCGAAAACTGTGGCTAAACCGATTAAGTTTACGAATCCGTCAACAATATTGCGATCGACCCAGGATATGATTTGGGATACCAGACCGACTGCAAATATCACGGTCACGCGATAAAGTTGGGCGGTGTAAAAGTCATAGGCAAAGAAGTCTTGCACCGCTTGAGAACCAATTCGCACTGGCTTTTCCCACTTCTCGTTCAGGTAAATAAATGCTCCGGCACCAATGCCGATCGCGCTTGACAAAACTAACAGTCCGGCCGCAGTATAATTCAAAGTTGCCAAAGGCAAAAGTTGCCACGCGGCGAGCAAGTGTGGAACGTGTAAAGTAAATCCCATTAACACGGTCATCGGCAAGATAAAAGGCCAGTGAACTTCGGGGGAACGTTCGGTCATTTGCTTTGGTTTGCCGCCAAAAACTAAACCGAAAACGCGCACTAAGCCAAAAGCAGTTACGCCGTTGACAAACAGCACTATTCCTAACAGTGAAGGGTAGTTTTTCCAAAGCCCGCCTGCTAATTCTGATAAAGCCCAGAAGCAGCCGAATGGTGGCAGTCCAATCACTCCTGCAGCGCCGACAAGAAAGGATATGCCGGATATTGGACGCTTGGGCCACAAACCGCCGAGAGCTCGGACATCCTGAGTGATGCTGTTCCAAACTACTGAACCGATGCTCATCACCAACAAACCCATTGCCAGGGAATAAGCAAATATCAATGTCAAAGCTGTTTGGGTTTGTCCGGTACCAACGGCGATAAATACTAAGCCCATGTAGGAGCTAACTATATAGGATAGCGTGCGCTTGATGTCGATTTGGGCGATCGCAATTAAGGAAGCACCCACCGCCGTTGCAGCACCCACAATAATAGTTGTCTTCAGCCCCACGGGCGACAAAGCAATCACGGGCTGCAATTTAATCAAAATCCAAGCGCCGGTTTCCACAACCACCGTGTTCCGCAAAATCGTTGCCGGCAAGGGGCCTTCCATCGCCTCATCCAGCCACAGGTGCAAGGGAAACTGAGCGCATTTGCCCATCGGGCCGGCAATCAAAGTTAAACTCAACAGCGTCGCGACTGTGGGGTCAATGTTTGCAGTCTTAGCCCAAACTGCCAACTCGTCAAAATTCCAAGTTCCCGCCAGCGGCAGAATTGCAACTACTCCCATCAGCAGGAATAAGTCTCCCACGCGCTTAGTCAAGAAAGCATCGCGGGCTCCTGTCACCACCAAAGATTGATTGAACCACAGCCCGATTAGCAGGTAAGTTCCCAGAGTCAGGACTTCCAGAATCATGTAGCTGAAGAACAGAGAGTTGGACAAAACCAAGCCGCACATCCCCGCTTCAAACAGCCCCATCAGGGAAAAGAACCTAGCCCAGCCCCAGTCCATCTCCATATAGCCGAAGGCATAAATCTGCGCCAAAAAATTTAGTCCGGTAATCAAAACTGTCGCCCCGACGGTGACAGCAGAGATTTCTACGGGAATGGTTAAGTCTAAACCTGCTACATTCAGCCAAGGAATAAACTGGTGTTGTGCCGGTTGGTTCCAGATAGCAGTCAGGGCGATGACGCCGTGGGCGAAAGCGAAGAAGGTTAAGATGGCGTTTACGTAACCGGAGGGTCTAGGCCCCGTGCGGCGAGTTACTGCTGGGAACCACAGTATCGACAGAAATGCGCCGATGAGTGGATAGCAAGGTATAAACCAAACGGTCTGGAGTAGGATTTGAGCCATTGGCATTACCTGTAAATGTTACAAAAATTAAACAATCTGAGAATAATCTCGATCGTCAGAAGTAAAGATTTTTTGGGGTGAGTGCGAGTTTCCTGTCGTTTTGAAGCCGGGAGCTTCAAAAATAGACTTATTAATTTTATATTAAGGATTGCCCGAAATTTTCATATTCCCTGATTCAGGGTACTTATATACAGATAAACTGTACTTATATGATGCAAAATATGATGCAAATATCAGAGGGCGGTTGAAACCTGGTTTACACAAACGATGTCTGCCTCTGCATACCCAAGAGGACAACAGAGGTCTTCAACCCGCTCTCTAGTTGGTACAAGCCTGTATAGACGCGGTTTCAACCGCCCTGTCTTGTTCTAAGGATTAAAGCTGCTCAATGTCCCGTGCTGCTAAAGGCAGTTTGGCTTGTCGCTGTCCGATCGCCCTTGCCCTAACATTCAAAAGACCGATCGGCGTATGTAACAAATCTACCAGATCGAGGCGGGCGAGATCACTTTTAGCCGCAGCAATCGGTAATTCCTTTAACAGCCACCTAGCCAGCCGATACAAATATTCTCCTGTTGTAAATTCTCGCATCAAATCGACGCCGTGGAGTTCGTGCAAGTATTTATTCGACTCGCCGTAGCGATACCATTGACTGTGCAACTGTTTCATTGTAGAACGGTGGCGGTGTCGGACGATCGCATTTTCGGCAAAATAAATTTTATAGGATGTTTCCCCCAAAATCCGCCAGCACAAATCCGCATCGCCGCCACTCGTAAGGTACGGACGAAATAAACCGACTCGTGCTAAAATCTGTCTGCGTACAGCTAAGTTGGCGGTTTGACCGTAGGGACAAAAAGGGTGAGCGAGAGTATGTTTTTGAGATAAAGTATTGTCGCGGGCTGCGTGTTTTTCTAAGAGAGTGTTACCTGGGAGGGCGAGGATTTCACCGCAGGTAATTCCTATTTCTAAGTCAGCAAACGGTTTAACTAAATTTTCCAACCATTGAGTTTCGGGGCGACAGTCTGCATCGGTAAAGGCGATGATTTCGCCTGTTGAGGCGCGAATTCCTTTGTTTCTGGCGGCGTAGGAACTTTGAATCTTATTTTCGGTGAGATTGCCATTGGTGATTTGATTATTACTTCCCTTCTTACTTCCCCCCCTTAGCAAGGGGGGGACTGAGGGGGGGTTAGATGCTGCTGTTTGAAGGATGCTGGAAGTGCGATCGCGACTTTTGTTGTCTACTAACAGATATTCTACACTGTGTGGCGGGTAAGTTTGCGATCGCAAACACTCAATTAAATCCGGCAAATCCCTCTCACCGTTATAAATTGGCACCACAACCGAAACAAGGGGTAAAAACTCTGCACTGTTCATTAATCCTCTCTGCTGGTTGTTGAGTCAATCAGGACTAAAGTCCTTACTACGAACCTGTTTTATTTCAATACGGTTCACTTAACATATTTATGCCCCGGAGATCCCCCTCGCATCCCCCTTAATACCAATTTCATAAAGTAGCGCTAGATATTACCCCCCCAACCCCCCCCGCGAGTTCGGGGGGGCTAAGATTTCATCCATAGCATATCTTTAGAAAAATGGTATAAGAAGGGGGACTTTGAGGGCATTCTTGTCCCCCCCTTTTTAAGGGGGGTTAGGGGGGATCGTCTTAAGTAAACCGTATTGTGTTTTATTTCACCTTTTTTGAGGCTTTTTTTAAATCTAAAACGGGCAAGATGCCCGTTCCACTGCATTTAGTTCGTGTAAAACGGGCATCTTATTTATTTTTGAACATGACACAAAATATCAGTGACATCTTCTGTGAAATCCGTTACCAATCCGCTGTCAACTATTGGAAGTCAACATCAAAACCATTAACACTAACACCCCGTTAGTTAAATAAAAGATACCAACCACCTGAGTTTCCAACCAGCCGCACAGTTCTAAATGATGGTGCAGCGGAGCCATTTTTAGCAGGCGCTTGCCGATGCCATCCGGGCCTTTTGTAGCTTTATAATAACCTACTTGAGCAATTACCGACAGCGTTTCTATAAAGAAAATTCCGCTGATAATTAATAATATCCAAAGGCTATTTGTTAATAAAGCTACCGCACCCAACGCACCGCCCAAAGCTAAGGCCCCTGTATCGCCCATAAACACTTTGGCTGGATTGCGATTGTG
>JBBSNU010000535.1:0-4022 GCA_038260455.1 Chroococcales cyanobacterium
AATTCTACCTATAAAAGAATCTACAATTTCCAAAGAAGAAATTTCTATCAAAACACCTTTAACGCCTGTTTTGACTATCCGGTTCGTCAAGTCGTCTTGCAGCATCATTGCCAAGCGGTCGTGCATATCTACTTGAATTGTTACTAGCAGAAATTCTCCCATTTGCAGGATCGGAATCCGTTCCATAAATTCACCTTTTTTTGAGTTTTGAATCCAATAAAATTTTAGGCCGGAGACAATATAGCGGTTCTCAATTTGTGTGAAGTACGCGGCGGGCGAGCTTTTTCCCGATTACCCGTTACCGATTACCAATTAACCAAGCGCACCGCCGACGTTACACCAGACGACAATAGTTTTTATTTTTCCTCTTTCAGATTTCTTATAGTTAAACCTTGGCGCTGCAAAGCGACTTTAAAAGCATCTGCTAAAGTCGCTTTTGTCAAAATATCCTGCAAGTCAACTCCCAAATGAACAATCGTTTGAGCTATTTGCGGGCGAATGCCGCTGATGATGCACTCAGTACCCATGAGACGGGCCGCAGCGACGGTTTTTAATAAATGTTGAGCGACTAAAGTGTCAACAGTCGGCACGCCTGTAATGTCTAAAATTGCAAATTCTGAACCCGTTTCCATGATTTCCTGCAACAGAGTTTCCATGACTATTTGAGTGCGGGCGCTGTCGAGAGTCCCGATCATGGGTAAAGCAAGAATTCCTTGCCAAAGTTTGACTACTGGTGTTGACAATTCGAGCATTTCTTGCTGCTGGCGTTCGATTACTTCTTCCCGAGCTTTGAGAAAGATTTCTGTCACCCAAAGCCCTAGTTGGTCTAATAAGCTGGTGGAAAGCCAAAGTTTTTCGACAAGTGCATCGCGGTTTTGTGTCAATTCGTGACAAAGCCGATCGAACAATGGCTTTTTGAAGCATAAAATGAAACTCGCGATCTCTGACGGGGTAAAGCCCCTCTGAACGCGCGATCGCGAAACTTCTGCCAGCATCAGCCGCATATTTTCCCACTCTGGTGTCTGGATGTCGCTAAAGTTACCCTGCTGCAATGCTATTTGGAGCAATTGCAGGAACTCTTGACACTCCGATCGCAATTCTTTGGCTCTCATCAAGTCGTCCCGCCGTAGCCCGGTATTTTGCAGTTCTTTGAGCCAGTCTGCTAGTAACTCTGCTTTGTGTCTTTCGAGAATTTCCACGATCGTGTTATTGCTGGTGAGTTCCATTAAAATTATCTCCTGCTTAGCAATTGGGATGAAGTTGTACGAGAAGCCACCCTTGAGTATTTTTGATGGGGCAGTTTATGAGTTTAACTCACTATTTGCTGTTTGCGAGCGAGGGTTAAGTACCCAACTGCAAAATGCGTTGGACGATCGCACTCGTAGAACTCGGAACTTCTATTTCGATCAAGGAAATCTTGCCGCCTCCGGCGATAACAGCGGGTGCTTCCGGCAGAGTTTCGAGTTGATAGTCGCCTCCTTTAACGTATATATCTGGCTTCAGGATATTTATCAGTTTAGTTGCTGTAATTTCGGAAAAAATTACTACCGCGTCTACGGGTTTGATGGCTGCCAATACTTCGGCTCGCTGATTTTCCGGTACGATCGGGCGCGGCGGCAATCCTGGCTGTTGCGGTTTGATAGCTTGCACGCTCTTGTCGCTATTCAAGCCCACCACTAGCGTCCGTCCCAAATTTTTTGCCGCCTGCAAATAGCGGACGTGGCCAGCGTGCAGGATATCGAAGCACCCGTTAGTAAACACGATCGGACGCCAGTTATCCGGAGCGGATGCGATCGCTTCTTCGAGTTCTCTCAACGTGTAAACACCAGAAATCATTACATCCACCAACAGGAAATTTGAACAGCGATGAATCATCCTACCAAAAAATGCGATCGCTTGCACCTTTTTCATCTAACAATTAAGCACTCTATCTAGCAATTATTATTAGTTTAAAATGAGCAGTTAGCAATTAGTAATTTCGCCGTAAAAAAAGCTGCAAACAAAAAATTCCTTCGTTTTTGCTAATTTAAATACAGTATAAAATATAATAAAAAGCTATTCGTGTATCTGCAATTTGCAAAAACAATGGATACTGTACCACGTAATTAAGTCGCGATGCACCCCAACTATTCGACTGGTATTCAATCCCTCAAAATCAATCTTCAGTGGAATTCAGTAACGGCAGTTCGATCGCCACGAGTGAAAATCCGACTTGGGACTCTTCAATAATCCTTGCAGCACGAACGGCATGGGGAATATCCACAAGTTCCACAGCCGCCGGAGATAGCGCGCGGCCTCCTCTGCCCAACTCCCCAAAAGAGCGTGCAGCAACTCGCGCTTAATGGCGGCCCGGCCGGGGCCTATGAAAACCGGGGTAAAGTGGAGGCGAGTACACGATCGAGCTATTTTGGTAGAAAATAACGTGAAGTACCCGATCGGCTTTGCTTCTGATTGGGGCTTCCAAACTCATAAAATGGGGGATAGTTTGGTTCGCCTGCGGAGTTTCCCGTCTCAACAACCGTTTTCAACTTCAGGATTTCTGTTTCCACAGAGCAAGAAACTGAACCGCGCGCGATGGTGTGACGCGGGCTGCCACCCGTGAACCCCGCAGGCGAATCAACAAGCGAGTATGGGAAACTAATACCTGTTGCCAAAAAAAACGAAACTGCTGGCTACCTCCAAACCCTTAGCTCATCATTGATTCCCCAATCGAAAATCCCCAAGGCCCCAATCGAAAAGGGATATGATCCCTCTTACCAGTTAACCCATTAAACAAAATTTCGTTGAATCTAACGGTGTAGAATCATCTAACAGGAATTATGAAAGCAACTAACAACCGTCAATTTTCTTCAGTAGCAGCTCGAACTCTAAAAGTAGTCGGGATTATCTTGATTCTCTCTGCTTTGCTTGACTGCATTGTTCTATCGCTGCCGGGAGAAGCGTCCGACATAGTGAATCGAGGCTGGCAGCTTGCCGCAGCAACTCAGATAGTTGACCGGGGCATTATTCCTTTGATGGGTATCGCCCTGCTGATGACTGGCTTTTGGGTGGACAGCAGCAGCGGAGTCTCTATTGAGCGGCGCAATGTTTGGGTAGACTTGCGATTTTGGGCGCTATTGATTTCCAGCTTGTTAGGGCTAATTTACTTGTTGCTGGTTCCCGTTCACCTCAACAATACTCGTTTGGAACTCAAGGATACTCTGGCTCAAGTCGATAAGGAAGCGGGACAAGCCGAAAATCAACTAGAGGCGCAAATTAAAAGCGACCAGTTTAAAGCTCAGGTAGAACAGCTTAAAAGCCAGCGCCGCAGCCAGATAGGCGCGCTGTTGCAAGATGACGGGAAGCTGCAAGAGGCACTAAAGAGTCCAGATGTTCCCAAGGAATTGAAAGCTGTGCTTCAGGAGTCGAAAAATGACCCGAAAGCCCTTGACAAGTTTTTGGAACAGCAAGCCCAAGAACTGCCTGTTCAAGCTCGCAACGAGATTCGCACCCGCAAGCAACAAAAAGAGAAAGAGTTGAGAACTCGATCGAGAAATTCGAGTTTGCAGACGGGAATCAGCAGTTTGTTGTTGGCGATCGGCTACATTACTGTTGGTTGGACTGGGTTGAGAAGTATGGGAATTTTGCGCTTCGGCCGCCGCTAAAGTTGACTGACACCACCGCCACCGCTTCCGAGCGCAAGTCGAGGCATCCCTGAGAAATAGATACTTGATTTGCCTGATAGTTTGCCCTTACTGAAAGCTGGGAATGTTCTCAATTTATATTCTGACTTACAACGAAGAGATTGATATCGCCGCTTGCATAGAATCGGCAATGCTTTGTGACGATATCATTGTAGTTGATTCTTTCAGCAGCGATCACACCCTTGAGATTGTTCAGAACTATCCCGTGCAAACAGTGCAGCACCGCTTTGAAACTCACGGACGCCAGCGGACTTGGATGCTCCAAGAAGTAGAATGCAAGTACGAATGGGTTTACATCCTCGAAGCTGACGAGCGGATGACACCTGCACTGTTTGCTGA
>JBBSNU010000536.1:0-4009 GCA_038260455.1 Chroococcales cyanobacterium
TCCCTCCGCATCCCAGAATTCTCCGGTGGTTAAAGTTTGTTTTGCCCATTCGACATCAGGATGTTCATCTAATCTTTTACAACGAGTCACACCGGAGTTATTGTTACTTAATACATGGACTTGAGACGGAGTAAGTTCATCCACAATGTAAGGAGAATGGGTTGAAAAAATAATTTGCAGGTTGTTGTTTTGTTGAATAATTTCCTTGAAAACAGCGATTAATTCTCGTTGCGCTTTTGGGTGTAGTCCCTGTTCGACATCATCTAATAACACTAAATTAGGTTGAGTTGGATTTATCAAAACAGTCAGTAATCCGAGAGCGAGCATTGTTCCTTCGCTAATCGCATGGGCTGGAATGCGCTTACCAGTATTCATATCTAGGACAACTTCTTGCCCTGTCATTTCCTGACTTTCTTCGTAGGAGATAGATTTCCCATCGACTTCGATTAAGCGTTGGCGATTTACCATAACCTTAGCTCGTTTCACGCCTACTTCGCGTACACCTGGTACAATCCGTTTCAACATTTCTTGTAAAGATTGAAACTTATCTGGAGCTTCGTCACGAAGATAGTCTAAGGTAGGTGCTAAGCCTGAACCATCGAACTCAACTCGCGGGGTAATTGCATCGCTGTAAGCTGCTTTGGCAAGATTAGTAGCTACTAGCTTAAGATGAACTGAGTATCTCAAAGATTGGGGAATTGGATATTGAGCATCCCTTAGCGAACTTGACCATCCTTGCACATTTCCCGGATCTCCATCGACTTTCCATGATGCTGTCGGAAACCAAGGAGGATTAACGTTTTGTTGCTGCCAGTTATAGGAAGCTTCCCAATCCTTCGGATCTTTGTATCCCCAAAAACCACTTACAGTAACAGACATATTATTTTGCCCAATTGTTGTAATAAATTGAGGCGCTCTTTCATACTGAAAAATATTTGCAAATGATGAATTAGCAAGCCGACTGAGATAATGCAATGCTTGCAAAACTGATGTTTTACCAGAACTGTTTTGTCCTACGAGTGCGTGTAAGCGTGAATTGTCAAAATTAAGTTCTGTATCTTGATGACTTTTGAAGTTATGAAGTTTTACCTTTTGTAGCATTTGATGGCTAACATCCTTTTATATTTTTTGATTGCCGAGTTAGTGAGCTGTTACACATTTAATACTATTTGTCAAAAATCTTGCTACAAAATATTTTTTTGGCTTGTTGTCTCGATTATTGTGTAAGGTGCGTCGCCATGAGATTATCGATCGCACTTTAGGAATTTTCTAGGGCGACACACCCTACAAAAACTGTTAAGTTGCCATATCAAAGGAGGCAGAGCCTCCGGATCTGCATTACCAGGCAGAGCCTGGTAACGAGCAACTTCAACACACTTCAACGCAATTACTTCGGTTCGTGGCTCGCAATCCGCTTACCATCGCCATCGTAAACCTGCATCGGAATTTTTGCGTTTTCGGCGATCGCCTCCAAAGCTTTTTGCAACGTTTCAACGTGCTTTTCCACAGCTTGACGAGTCTTCAGAGCCTTCTTGTTTTCCGCTTGGATGAAAGTTTGTTGCAGTTTCTGCACATAATCGGAAGTCATCTGCACCGCAATCAAATCTTTGCTAACAGTATAGTCGCAAATCTTCGGCTTACCTTTGCAAGTTTTATCTAAATCCGCGCGCGCTTTTTGCATATTCCTTTCTTCCTTCAACTTGACTTCTGCTTGCTCCAATGATTTTGTGTAGGAATCAATCAGCGGTTTGGCTTTCTGGGAATAAGCAGTCGCCGCCGGAACTTGCTCGGCATAACTCAAAGCTCTCCGCCAGTATTCCGATGCTTTAAACCATTGGTTTTTGCCCTCAAAAATCAGCGCTTCCGCTGCTAAACTCACTGCTTGAGTGTAGCCATTTTCCGAAATTCCTTCAATATTTTTGCGCTCGCGAGCTTGGGAAAGCTTCGTTTCGTATCTCGGAACTAGCAGTTTACCTTGTTGGTAAGATTGCGTGTTGCTGGGAATTTCTGATATTATATCCAGGGCTTTTTCCCAACCAGCTTGCACTTGAATCCAACTTTCGGCTGTCTGAGCTACTGCTTCCCGAGCTTCTGCTATTTGAGCTGTATTTTTGGCTTCGAGCAACGTTTCTTCGGCTTGTTTTTCTGTGCCTAATTGCTTGTTTCCTGTGGCTAAATTCTTCCGGTATTCCTTGAATTTTTTCTGAGCGTAGGGATAAACAGGGCTGTCTCTGGGGATTTCTCCGAGTTGGGCGATCGCGCTTTGCCACAGAGCTTGCGCTTCCTGCCAACTCTCGGCAGAATAAGGAGGTTTTCCGGTTTTCCTGGCTGCTGACTCTGCGAGGCGCGCGCCATCGATCGCAGAGTTTACATTCTGACTTTGCTGGCGGTATTTTTCCAGGGCGGTTTGAGCTTCGCCGCGATGAATTGACCAAGCTGGAATCGGTTCCAAAAGGGCGATCGCCCCTTTTACCTGTTCCTGCGCTTCTTCGGGGCTGTTAGCAACCTTTGAAGTTTTCAGCGTCCTGATCGAATTGTCGCTCAACTGTTTAGCATTAGCTAGTGCAGGGCATTCTCCGATGACACAGGGGCGGCTCAGCAGGTAATAACCCCCCGCCAAAATTATCGCCGCCAAGCTGACAATTCCTGTCGCCGCCAGCAGCGCCCACGGTGAATGCTTTGGTGTTTGAGAAACTGTTACCGCTTCCATATCTAGCGGATTGAAGGGATTTTCTGCAAAATCTCCCGGAATTGTAGCTACCTTAAAGGCGATCGGATCGGAATTGTTGGAACTCTCAGACGAATCAGGAAAATATTCATGATCTCCCTGCTCTTTAATATCTGTTTCTAACGACATTTCCTCCCCTGCATCCGCCGTCTCTGCCGCATTTGTTGCTAGCACTATCGCCGTTTCTGCTGCGGGTATTTCCTCAACTTTCTTTCGCACTTCCACTGTTCTGGGTCTTGACAAAACAGGGTTGTGCATGGTAAAAGAATGGAAAGCATAGGGCTGTTTTTGTCCGGTAATTTTTAGGCAAAGTCCAATCTGTTCAATAGATTCTGGTTCTATTTCGAGAATTGCCGCTTCTAGCACCGTAAAAGTCGGTTTTGCTTTGATAACTACACTTCGCGGGTGTTCTCCGACAACCGTTAAAGAGTCATCTCTAAAATCGCAACTGATATAAAGCGGTAATGTTTTTAATCCGGCTGCTTGTAAGTGCTTCTGCAACTTTACTTCTAGAATTTGTGCCTTGCTTTGTCGTGCTGCTACTGTCATACTTGGTTCCTCTTTCTGCTCTCACCACTTGCGATTTTAGATTTTAGATTTTAGATTTCGGATTGCGATTTCGGATGGCTAAATTGCGAAATAGTCGGTAGTTCCGATTTGTTTGAAATTGTACCGACTCCTTCAAATCTCAACTCTCAAATCTTAACTCTCAAATTTTAACTTTCAAATTTCAATTTGCAACCCTTTTCCATAGGTTTCGCTGTAATAAACTTGAGTCACATCAAAACGCCCGCCGTATTGTTTGAAAGGTTCTGCTGCATAACCAAGCGGTAGCAAACAGCAAACATCTACTTCTTCAGGAATTTGAAAAGCTTCTTTCACCTTAGCGCTGATAAAACCTTCCATCGGACAACTGTCTACTCCAAAACTTTGAGCTGCAATCATTAAGTGAGCTACTGCGAGCATTGTATGTCTGTTTGTCCAAGTTTCTAGGGACTCGAAACTGGGACGGTGCTCGAAAAATTGCGGGATTGCTTGGCGCATATAACCGGCTAAATTTTCATTCATTCCACCGGCGGCTTTGCCCAATTCGATGACGGCTTCGGTGTTTTCTGGCCCGGCGGCGCGCCGATCGCCACAACAGATTAACACGATTGGGGCTTCTACCACTTGGCGCTGGTCGAAGGCGCAAGTTTTTAATTTTTCTTTGCTGGCTTGGTCTTCAAGTACGATAAACCGCCAAGGCTGCAAGTTGTAACCGGAGGGCGATCGCACTCCCAA
>JBBSNU010000537.1:0-4004 GCA_038260455.1 Chroococcales cyanobacterium
GTAAAAATCACCATTAATCAGTTCCTCTTTTCTCTTAAAAGTCATTACAAAGTGTGTTTATAGCTTCTAATAATGGTGAATTTCTCTTAAAATATACTCATCACTGATGAACAGTGTTCAATAAGATGCGTTCCCCCTGCTCGATTAGTTGGGATGATTCACAACAGGAGGCTGAGCCGGCAAAACAGTTGGCCAGCCGCCGCCGATCGCTTTCTGGAGTTGCTTTGTGTGTTCGGAAACCGCCTGATTGCTTGCAGGAGTTGGCGATTGTGTCGCAGCTTTGGTCAGCCAGCGATCGTAAGCTTCGGGGGATTCAACGTACACATCCGCATCCATCAGGGCAAAGTAAGTGCCGCTGAATTAAGAATCTTTCAACCGATATTTACCTTCTCGGATCGGCGCAAACACAAAATTAAGACTGCGGTTGGGAATGATATCTTGCTTGATGCGGAATTCAGGAACGTAGAAACCATGAATAACATCCAGTGATTGCAATGTCAGCCGCACGTTTTGATTAACTGGCAGGTGCAATTCTGTACTGGTAACATTCTGGCGCGGATAGCGGAAAGACCAAGACCACTGTTTAGCAATTACCTCAATTTATTCAGCAACTGGTTTAGAATTGTTGTTGTTTTCCGTGGGTTTGTTGGCGGCATAAACAGGTTCTTCGAGAGGCAGGTGCAAGTGGGCGATCGGCGTCAAACCTTGGATGTTGATTTGCTGATAAATCATGTAGCTTTGAGCGGCAATCCACGTCACTAACAACACCGGAACAACTACCCAAAGAACCTCGATTTTCCAATTTCCCCTCGCAGGATGACCGTGGCTGAAGTCTCCTTTCGGTGCGCGGGAAGTAAGGATAGAATAGAGGATAATGGCAGCAATTCCCACAAAAATAAACGCTCCGATCGATACCAAGAAGCTAAACAGATTGTCAACTTGTTGGGCTTCTGCTGTTCCCTGGCTGGGCATCCAAGAATAGGCCTGTTGTCCCACCCAGTGGCTGGCTATCATATCTAAGGCGATCGCCACAGCCAATAGCAAGCTCTTAAAAAATTTCATAATTTTGCATCTTTTAAATAAGACTGGGCGGTTGAAACCGCGATTAAGGCGATCGGTAGGCAGTGAAATGCCAAATCCCAGGCTGCAAACCAAGGATATTCCCATTGATCTGGCATGGAAATGACTTCTTCTGCTGAGAAGTTTCGCCAGTCAGCATTGCGACCATTTAAACGCTCATCTGGTGGTATTGGTTCTGCTGGATCGCCTCGCAACCAAGTGCGAACATCGTAGCAATAAAACTGTTTAGTCCACAACAATCCCGCAAAGGCTTGACGCTGTACGTTGCGGACATCTTCATCAAGATTTGGAGTCAGCGAGTCGTAAAATTCATCTGCTTCTTTTTGCCTTTGAATGAAGGTGTCTGCAAACTCTTTGCTAAAAGGAGTATCGGTATAAGCATCAGTAAATCTGAGTTTAATAACTGCGGTTTCTCCTGGCTCAATTTTTAGGTGATAGCGGGCGGCAGCTTTAGTACCAAGTTGAGCGGGATTGACAGCTTCTTGGCGATTGTGAACGATTAATTCGTGGAAAGCATCTTTAACATAAGGTGAGGTATTGGCGACACCGTACAGGCGCTGTAGGTTGGTTTCATTTTCAGTAAATAACAAGGGAGGATTGTCTTGACAAAATAGCCAGCGATCGCCATATTTTTGATGGTGAGCTTTAATAATTCCATTGGCTGCTTTGGAAACCTGCGCTGATTTTTCGCTACCCGTCCAAGACCAAGTATTGCGAAACCATAAAGTCGGCAATAAGTCGAGGGTTGCTGTTTCTGAACCTCGGTTAGTAGCGCTGATGCGAATGCAAATATCTTCTGGGGATGCTTTGGCGTATTCAGCAACGATATCGAAGTAGCGATCGCCCTCAAAAATGCCCGTATCCATCAACTCATATTCTGGCTGACATTTGTCGCGCCTCGCATTTTCCTCAACTAACAAACTATAGGGATATTCCTGCTGCGGGTATTTGTACAGCCAGCGCATATAAGAATGAGTTGGCGTATTGTCTAAATAGAAGTAGTATTCTTTGACATCTTCTCCGTGATTTCCTTGACTGTTGGTAAGCCCAAAAAAACGCTCTTTCAAAATCGGATCTCGGCCGTTCCACAGTGCTAGGGCGAAGCAAATTTGACCGTGCCGATCGCAAAATCCCCCTAACCCATCTTCACCCCAGCGGTAGGCGCGCGATCGCGCCGCATCGTGAGGGAAATACTCCCAAGCCTCACCGTTTGACGAATAATCTTCGCGGACAGTTCCCCACTGGCGATCGCTTAAATAAGAACCCCAGCGGTTCCAGTGCACTTTCATTTCGCTGTTTTCTTGAATTCGTTTCTGTTCAGCATCCATTGCAGTTATTCGAGAATATTTCAGATTACAGAATCTCGATTAGCCGCCGGCAGCAAACCCTGGATACAACGTCATGCCGCCATCCACAAATAGCGTTTCACCGCAGACATAATCCGAGTCATCAGAAGCTAGCCAAACAGCAGCTTTAGCGATATCTTCTACTTCCCCAACTCGACCGTAAGGAATCAGTTTTAACAACTTTGCTTCTGCTTCTGGTGTATTCCATGCTGATGTATTGATGGGGGTTTTGATTGCCCCTGGCGCAATACTATTAACTCGAATTCTCTGGGGTGCGAGTTCTTGGGCAATACTCTGCATCATCATATTAATACCGCCTTTACTAGCAGCATAGTTGACGTGACCCGCCCAAGGAATTACTTCATGTACTGAACTCATGCAAATAATTTTGCCCGCCGCCGCAGAAATATGAGGTTGTACGCCCCGCCGCATAAATTCTTTGGCAGCTTCGCGAGCGCATAAAAACTGTCCCGTTAGATTCACTCCAATCACCAGATTCCAGTGGTCGAGTGTCATTTCTGTAAAGGACGAATCTTTTTGTATACCTGCGTTATTAACCAGGATGTCGATCGTACCAAATTCCTTGAACACCTGACCGAACATAGCCTTAACTTCGTCTTCTTTGCTGACATCGGCACCAATGGCGATCGCTTCTGCACCCCCGGCTTTGATATCCTCGACAATGTTCTGCGCGTCTTCAGCTTCCGAGTGGTAATTGACTGCAACAGATGCGCCTGCTGAAGCTAAAGCACGGGCGATCGCTTCGCCGATGCCAGAACTTCCGCCCGTTACCAGAGCTTTTTGGCCTTTAAGAAGCTCAGGGGAAAAGCTCATATTTGTCCTCCGTCATTTTGAAAATTTATTTGACATTTATTATATAGACTCTATTTGTCAAATTGATAATAAACTTGTGTCAAATTTGTAATAAAAATAGTTACAATAAGAAATAAATTCAGTTCAAACTATTGCCAATTATAGCGTCTAGCTATTTTCAAATAAATTTATTTATACCTTAAGAAGTATATCAATCAAAATTATGTCTTTCTTAAGGCAGATACTTTTGAATAACAATTACTTCTAATATCATTTCCGGTCGATTAACCGCATTAAGATTAGTTCGCAGCGCGATCACATTTGGAGCGTATGCAAGTCCGTACTACGAACGGGCATTTGGAGCGGACGGGTATTTGGAGCGTATGCAAGTCCGTACTACGAACCAAAGCGCGATCGCATTTGGAGCGTATGCAAGTCCGTACTACGAACCGGCATTTGGAGCGTATGCAAGTCCGTACTACGAACGGGAATATTAGTGGGGATGGCGATCGCCCTCAGCGACAGGAGATGTCAGTAATATTGCGTGTCCGTCAGGATCTTTGACGAGGCAACTTTGGCTGGAAAAACGGGGATTATCTCCAAATTGCACGATCTGCGGCGAGATCAACTCAACTTTATTTTGCCGCAAGCTTTCCAATAGTCGATCGAGATCGTTAACAATTAGTTCGACTTGCATATGAGCAATATCGCAACTTTTCCAATCCCTCGGTATGGGGCGGCCTTTTGGAGTAACTAAATAGTCTA
>JBBSNU010000538.1:0-4004 GCA_038260455.1 Chroococcales cyanobacterium
CTTAATTTCTTGGATAGCCTTAATAATCGGCCCTCTGATTTGGCCTGTTGTTCTGCCCCTATCCCTTTTGCAAATTACCAGCAAAAAGTCTGTTGTAGTAGCTAAATCCGAGCAATAGTTTTAATAAATTGTAGAAGTAACAGACTCAAATGCTGTCTGGTATTTCGTCATCTTGTTTTTCCGTAACAATTTGCATCTACAAGGCAAATATTTTTTGACCGCTCTCAAATTCTGCAGTCTACTTTTTTAAGTCTGCTTTTTTTGTCACCAGATTACTCTGGCAAGCCTCCCGAATGCAAAAAATATTTTTTACGACTTGCGAGCTGTCGCGCGGGAGCATCTCATTTTTGTAAAAAGCATTTTTTTCTTATAGTGCGAGCGTCCCCGAAGAGCGTATTATACGATACGCTTTTCGGGGACGCTCGCACTATTAAATGCAAAACACCAGATGCTGTCGCGCGATCGCACTGGCTTATAGATATGTCGCGAGGTAGCCTCCTCGCACGGGCTTGATAACCTGTGCTGCGAGCGCGACAGCAATCAAACAAAAAAATGCTGTTTACTACAAAGCCGGAAATACTCAATCTCGATATGCAATTTAACACGGTCTGTTGTTGGCAAGAGTATAACTTAAGACATATTTATTTGAGCGATCGCTCACTAACTTAATAATTTTTCTTACTTTCGGCCGTCGCACGCCATTGATGGAATTTGGGAAAATGCGCGTAGGACAAAAACCGCTAGACTCTTTGTTCTGCAAGCTTTTACAGATATATCCTTTCAAATTGTAGCAGCTTTCCACAGGCAATTGTAGAGTTCGAGACCGCCCAAATCGTCGAAGTCTTACCGCAGTTAGATAGACAATTCGAGGCGGAGACTGCAATATGAAATAGCAATAAAAACTGTTTGCAAAATAAGCAAAACTTGTTGTGTGCGATCGGACATCAGGATTTGATCGCGCCAGCAATCGGATTTTAGATAGGGTGCTGTATTTGCGGGAACTTCTCAAAAAAAGGTGCCGTCACTGTAGCCAACTTTGGTATTTACACAAAAAGTAGGAGTGAAAATGAACGAAATGTCTGAGAAGCCAATTTATCGAATTCTTAATCTAGTGTCGCTGCTAGCCCTGAGCTACTATGCAGCTACTTCTATAGGTTATATTTTCGAGAGCGACCCTCACATTTACAGCTACGATAACCAGAGCTATTCTAACGGCTCAACGCAGCAACTAGAAGCACACCGATCTGGTCAATAGTACAGCTTGTCTATGAATGCTCAACCAAATTTCCTAGAAATTGCTAATTGCTAACGAACTCCTCGAAGTTAACAATTAGCCATAAAAATTTTGCTTAAGACTTAATTTGGTTAATTTAAATTTTGAAATATAATTATCTAAAAACTTACCTGTCAATTGTCAACTGAATGCAGGAGGCTGAGGGTGCATTTTCACTTTCAAGAGTCCCATACTCCCGCTTTAAGATTTCTCTGTTTGGCATTGTGTCCCCAACCGACGACAATTAATCCCATTTTCGGCCGGTTCGGCATGACCTTGATTGCTGAAATCACAGATTTTAAATGAAAACTGGGGTGATATCAATTCCGGTAACACCGGAATGATATAGAGGAGACGGCAATGCCGTGTCCCTACCCAAAATAATCTTGTAGGGACACGGCACTGCCGTCTCCTCATTTTGGCTAATAATTCCGATGCAACCGGAAACGATATGATGAGCCTCAGAAGTGTCTCCTGGACTGTGTTGGGGCGCAATTTTGACGGAAAGCGGCCCCTAGTGCGGCGGGCCGGGAATGCCCGCTAAAACTTTTTTTGATTTTTGGGGAACTATTGACGGAACTCAAAAGTCTGGTTGACCAGAGTATACTAAAACATTGCAACTCGGGTTCGGGCCGGTGCGAGCCGATCGAACTTGCAGGGCGATCGACAGTTGCCAAGGACTGCGGTGCAAATTCTCAATCTTGAGAGCATACTCCCATTTAAAAAAATGGTCAGCGTGTATTTGCAGACTAATGTTTGAAAAATGACTAGCCGCACCCGAGCTAGGTATGGTAAACTCACAAACGTTTAAGTGAAATATTTTCGTGTTAGAGGAGGGAGTTGTGGAGTGGAGAGTCCAAAGCAGGAAAAAACCGATATTTGCTGCTGGACGAATAAAGGATAATACTCGCGCTCCCGGGCTCCCTGCTGACAAATTAAATTAGATGACAGCTTATAGCAGCCGGGTGAATTAGGGTCTCAACCGATGTCCGGTTTCATTTATTGAATCCCTTTGGAGGGAAAAGTGTATTGTAGAAAAATGATTCATCTTTTAGGAGGAGTGTAAATGACACAGGTAACGAATCCAACAACGCCAGTATCTTCTGTCCCAGGAAGTGGTGGTGGTTCTAACATTATCGGCGCTCAAACCGATAACAGGTTGAACGGCACCCAACAATCCGATATCATCCTGACTTTTGGCGGCAATGATGTCGTTTCCGGTGGCGGTGGCGACGACCTGATTATTACCGGTGGCGGCAATGACAGTATCGGCGGCGGCAGTGGCGACGACGCTATCTTTGCAGGCAGCGGTAGCGATGCGGTCGCTGGCGGTGACGGCAACGACAGAATCTTTGGCGGTAAAGGAAATGACATCATCGACGGCGGTGCTGGCAATGACTTGGTTTCTGGCGACAACGGCAACGACACCGTACTCGGCGGAAGTGGCAACGATACAGTCTTTGGCGGCCGGGGCACCGATATCGTGAGCGGTGGCGACGGCAACGACACCCTCTACGGCGGTAAAGACAACGATACAGTCGATGGCGGTGCTGGCAATGACTTTATCTCTGGCGACAGAGGTAGCGATGTCTTGACTGGCGGTGCCGGCAGCGACACGTTCTACTTCAGTGGTTTTGGCGGCGATTTCGGCGTAGACACGATCACTGACTTTACCCCAGGCGAAGATAAGATTGTATTGAAATCCGGCGGTGTGTTGGGTGCTTTGAGCACAGGCTTGGAATCCAGCGAGTTTATCGTCGTTTCTAACTTCAACGCCTCCAGCCCTGGAACTACGAACAAGTTGGTTTACGACCCGCAAAACGGTGTGTTGTACTTCAACGGTACCGGCGGAGTGCTAACTATTGCTCAGTTGCAACCTGGTCTGACCATTACCTCGAACAACTTAGAACTGTTCTAAAACAACTGGCAGTTGTGGGGCAGCACTGGATAACATCTGGGGCTGTTTTCACAAAAGTCGGCGGTTTTAAAGGATGTCAACCTCACTCTGCTACCAGCGGGGTGGGGTTGCAACATTGAATGCCGGAAATGATATCGTTTCCGATAAAAAAACTGTCATCAGGTTTCTCGCAAACGAGCAAACGGTTCGGTTCGTAGTGCGGACTTTAGTCCGCCCTCCCGGAGCGGACGAAAGTCCGCACTACGAACCAGGCGCCCGCCCGATCGCCTAAAATATACAAAAATTTTTAACATCCGAATTGATACGTTTTCCTGAAGCGAGAAACCGCAACTGCTGACAAGCAATGATCACAGAAGCATACATCCGTCAAGCCCAAGTTTATTTGAAGCAGGGGAAGTTCACTGAGGCGATCGATATTTGCCATCAGGCGATCGAACTACAGCCATTTTCGCCACTAGCTTACACCACTTTAGGCGAAATTCTCGAAGCGAGCGGAGACCCGACGGCGGCAAGAGATGCTTTTGTGCAAGCTTTGGAAATTTCGCCCCAGTTTTTTCTGGCTCATGCTTATTTGGGTCAACTTTACAATGAGTATTGCTGGTTGGATGAGGCGGCTTTTCATTACCGCAAAACTCTGGAGTTGAAACCAGATTGGGCGGAAGTTCATTATAACTTGGGAAATGTTTTTCACAAGCAGGGTAATTTGTTGGGCGCGATCGACTGTTACCGAAAGGCGATCGCCCTTAAACCCAATTATCTACTTGCTTGCTACAATCTGGCTGTGGTTTTAGATGAAAATAATCAGCTTGCTGC
>JBBSNU010000539.1:0-3992 GCA_038260455.1 Chroococcales cyanobacterium
AAACGCTACACAGAATTCTATCTCGCCCGCAGCAGCCAAACTAATCGTATCTGGCTCAAGATATAAATTAAGTACAACAGATTACTATATCCGCCAAAACCGTGGGTAGAATAAAAATGTGCGATCGAGTTCTTAGGTTCATCAGAAGGCAGGTTCATCATGGCTTGGAAGTCTGCTCTCAACACCAGCGCCCTTTCCTTAATTCTGTCTTTACAGGCAGTTGGCACCGGTAGTTTCTTTATACCAGCCGAGGCTATCAACAGCCCCGCAAACAGCGTCCACCGTCCCTCACCACCGCTGCTACCCCTCAAATGGCAAACAGCTCAACCCCCCGGACAGACCGGAAACAGAGCCAACAGCAAGCAACCCGGAGCCGCTTGGAATAACTTTCAACCGCCGGAACAGGGAGTACCCGGAAGGCGGGAAGGCGGAGGAACCAGGGGCTTAGTCTGCCCCACTCCCATAACTGCCTTGATTCCCCAATCAACTATGGGGCAAACCATATCAGCAAAGCCGACATTTTTCTACTACCTTCCCGCAGCCGTTGACAAAACAGTTCAGTTTGAGTTAGCAGACGAAAGGGACAAAACAGTATACAAAAAAAGTTTTCGGATGGTAACTAGCCGTGGCGGTATCGTTAGCGTCAGCCTCGGCTCCGACGGCAACTCGCCAGCCTTGGAAGTTGGCAAAAACTATCAATGGTACTTTACTATCAAATGCAGCCCACAAAGCTATACAAATGATGTTCTCGTTTCCGGGTGGATCAACCGCACCGCACTCGCCCCAACAGTGAAAACAGAGTTGGATAGATCGCCCGACAGTCGCGCCAAGCTCAGCATCTTCGCCCAACAAGGTCTCTGGTACGAGTACCTGGCAACTCTAGCTCAACTGCGCCTAGAGTCTCCCACGGATACCAGTTTAGCCCTCAAGTGGTCAGAAGTGTTGAGATCGGTCGAACTCGGAAAAATCGCCCAAGCACCATTAGTCGCCAGTCAGTTAACACCGATAACCAAAAAATAATTCTATTTGTGCGCGGCGTACCAAAAACCCGGTTTCGAGGGCGGTATCTGCCAGCGCCATAGATGATTTTGGCGGTGTTGGGGGTTTGTGGGTCGATCGTCCTGAATAAATTCAAATTTTGGCTATCGCAAGCAGTTCGGCTCGCTTGCCTCTATAAAGCCGGACTGTGGAAATTTTTACGGTCAAATTGTGCCAGATACTAAATGATAAACTGGCAGAATCAAGCAGCAGACCAACTTATTTTACAAAAATTATAAATTATGCGCCCGAGTGCAAATATTGCCATATTTCGGTTGGGGATTTCACTTCTAACAGCGCTCCCTATCGCTTGCTTTTATGCCAATAAAGCTATATCCCAAACAAATGATATTTCTCAGTTTTCGGCCGCTGACAACTCAGCAAATACCGACAACGAAGCATTAGCACTGCAAAAACTGGAAATCCAACAAGATGAAACTGCAACAAACTTAAATCAACTCCCCGATTTTCCCGAAAGCAACCCGATCGAGAATCAGCCCGATCGCTGTTCCACAATTAATCAAACAGATTGTGAGATCCACAAGTCGCCCGAAGCCCAAAATTTCGCAGACAGCCAGCCAAAATGTCATAACCCCCTAGATTGCAATGTTTTAGCCCAGAACCAACCCCCGACACCTCCAAACCTGCCACCTCCGCCGACTCAACCAGATCCAAATCGCGATCGATTTCTGCAACCAGCCCCGCAGCCTTCCCCACAACCTCCCCAAACACCACCAACAGTTGCCCCCCAACCCCCGTCACCAGTTCCCCAGCCGCTGCCGAATACGATAATTCAAGTGGAGAAAATTGAAGTAGTTGGCAGCACAATATTAAGCGAAGACGAAATTAACGCCTTAATCAAGCCGTTTGAGGGCAGTTCTGCCACCCTAGAACAGCTCCAACAAATCGCCGACAAAATTACCGAAATTTACCTCAATCGCGGGTACATCACTTCCAGAGCAGTCTTGCCGCCCCAAACTATCACCGCAGGAGTAGTCCAAATTCAAGCGATCGAAGGCAAGCTGGCCCGAATTGAGGTAGAAGGAAATAAAAGAGTCCATAAAAGTTACATCCGCAGCCGAATTCGACTCGGTGCCGGAATACCTTTAAGCACATCTTCATTAGAAAACCAACTCCGGCTGCTGCGAGTCGATCCTTTATTCGACAATGTAGAAGCCAGCCTGCGGGCTGGAGATAATGCAGCGGAGAGCATTCTGATCGTCAGAGTTACGGAAGCTAATCCGTTTCAATCTAGTTTCAGCTTTGACAATTACTCGCCTCCCAGCGTCGGTTCCGAAAGATTGGGGGTGAGTGTGCGGCACCGCAATCTCACAGGAAATGGTGACGAACTTGCGGGTGCTTATTACCGATCGCTAGGCGATTCAGACTTGTTCGATTTCAGCTATCGCATCCCGCTAAATGCCATGAACGGCACTTTGCAACTGAGGGCGGCACCGAACCGCAACAGTATTGTACAAGCACCTTTTGACGCTTTTGACATTTCAGGAAAATCGCATTTATTTGAATTAAGTTACCGCCAGCCGCTGCGGAGAACGCCGATCGAAGAATTTGCCTTGTCTGCCGGTGTTACTTATCAGACAAGCAGAACTTTTCTCGCCGGCGAACCGTTTCCTTTTGGCATCGGCCCGGACTCCAAGGGTGTCAGCACTACCACTGCAATTAAGCTGGGACAGGACTACGTTCGGCGCGACCCCCAGGGTGCTTGGGCCTTGCGATCGCAATTTACGATCGGCACTAGCTTGTTTGATGCTACTCAAAACGAAGGTTCTGTCCCTGACGGACAATTTTTGAGTTGGCTGGGTCAAGTGCAGCGAGTACAGCGATTGAACGACAAACATTTATTAATTTTGCAATCAGACTTGCAGCTTTCTGCTAATAGTTTGTTACCTTCCCAGCAATTTGTAATTGGCGGCGGGCAATCTTTGCGCGGCTACCGCCAAAATGTCCGTTCTGGCGATAACGGCTTCCGAGTGTCGGTCGAGGATCGGATTACTTTGCGGCGCGATGCTTCGGGAAATCCCAAACTTCAATTAGCTCCTTTTTTGGATGCGGGTGCGGTGTGGAATACTCCCAACAATCCTAATAAATTAACGAATCAGAGATTTTTAGCAGGTCTGGGTTTGGGGGTAATTTGGCAACCGATACCGCAGGTGAATCTGCGCGTAGATTACGCTTTTCCTTTGGTGAGAATTAGCGATAAAGGCGACAATTTGCAAGATAACGGCATTTACTTCAACCTAATCTATACGCCATAAGAAGAGGGGGAGAGTGGGAGAGTGGGGGATGGGGAGAGTGGGAGAGGGAGAGAAAGTGGGAGATGAACAGGGAGCATCTCAGTTTTGCAAAAAGCATTTTTTTTATTGAGCGTGCGAGCGTCCCCGCTCGCGTATTGTACAACTCGCGAGCGGGGACGCTCGCACTATAAATTCAAAACACCAGATGCTCCCGATGAACACAATATTTCCCTCTTCCTTCTTCCCTCTTCCTTCTTCCCTCTTCCTTCTTCCTTCTTCCCTCTTCCCTCTTCCCTCTTCCTTCTTCCCTCTTCCTTCTTCCTTCAACACCCGATATTAATCGCCGACTTCCCCGACAACCTCCGCAGCAGCCTGAGTTTCGAGCCAGAGTTTGAGCAGCAATCGCTCCGCCCGATCGCCCAAAACAGTCGCAAACACGCCCTGGGCGCCCTCTGACGCGCCTCCAATCCACGTACCGCGCAGAGTCACTTCCACAAAATCAGCATCAGCAACACAAAGGTCGATCGCCTCGCTGTCATTTCGGCGGGCCTCAGATTCCAACAGAGAAAGCGCCGGCAAATTCGCCGGCAGCAAAAATGCCGCAGTGCTCGGTTCGACGCTGATGCTTTGACCAACTCGCATAGCCAGCACAACTCGCAGCGCCACTAACTGTTCGGGAGATTGAGCCAAACGCTCTAG
>JBBSNU010000540.1:0-3991 GCA_038260455.1 Chroococcales cyanobacterium
CGCCAAGCCGAACATCCGCGCATCTTGATTTTTCAAGACTACCTATTCACAGTTATCTACGACTTATTAATAGCCGAACCCAACACAGCCCAAATCCTCGACTGGAAAACCTATCCCCGCCCTCAAAAATCCAAATGGATAGCCGAAAGTTGGCAAACTCGTCTCTATTTATACGTCTTAGTCGAAACCAGCGACTATTCCCCCGAACAAGTTTCTATGACATACTGGTTCGTCCAATTCCAAGGAAAAGAACCGCCACAAAAACTCACATTTTCTTACAACCAAACAGAACACGATCGCACAAAACAACATTTAACCCAAATATTGCAGCAGCTAACCGACTGGCGACAGCGATATACCGAAGGCGGCGAATTCTTCCCGCAAGTAGAAATTAGTGCCAATCTTTGCGATTCCTGTCAATTCGCCACTAGGTGTAACCGCACCCAAGACACCCAAACTTCCTCACTAAACCTTCCGGCAGAAACTCCCGCAAATTGGCTGCCAAATCTTGCTATAATCGAGGAAATATCTATTTAATTAAACCTTTTACTATGCAAAATCTTCGGACAGTTTCAATCTTGGACGCATTGGGATGCGAGAAACCCGGTTTCTACGAATTTTGGCGGCGAGAAACAAATTTAGCAAGAAACCGGGTTTCTGAGGTGTTCTCGCGCAAGCGAGAGGCGGGTTTATAGATATTGTGGATGTGAATTAAAAATTGTCGATCGATCTGCCCCTTGTGTGGTGCGTCGCTACTAAATATTCGATTGGGATCGCAGATTGTCGAGGGCGACACACCCTACTAAAAAATTCAATTAAAAATCTAAAATCTAAAATCAAATGGTCGAATTAGCTCAAAATTGGCAAAATCAACCCATAGCCAAACCCCCAGATTGGCTGATCCAAGCTGTCAACAAACACGCGCCAGGACTCCCAGGAAACTATGCCGCTGCACTTCTCTGGCACAGAGGAATTGACAATCCAGAACAAATTCCTGGTTTTCTCAATCCCCAATTTTACCAACCAGCAAGTCCGTTTGAATTCGGATTAGAAATGAACTGGGCGATCGCACGAATTCAGCAAGCAATAAACAATACCGAAAAAGTCGCAATTTGGGGAGATTTTGACGCAGACGGTATAACTTCAACCTCGGTACTTTGGGACGGATTGGGAGAGTTTTTTGCTCAAAATGACCAATTAATTTATTACATTCCTAACCGCTTAACTGAATCTCACGGACTCAATATCCCCGGAATAGATAAATTACATAAATCTGGAATTAGCTTAATTATTACCTGCGATACTGGCAGTACAAATATTGCTGAAATTGAATATGCTACCAGCTTAAATATCGACACAATTATCACCGATCATCATACATTACCGGACGATCGCCCTCTAGCGACAGCAATCATCAATCCCCGGTACTTTCCCCCCAACCACCAACTGTTTAACCTGTCTGGCGTTGCGGTAGCTTACAAATTGATCGAAGCATTATATCACACATTGCCGGAGATTCCGCAGCGCCCGCTCACAGATTTATTGGAATTAGTGGCGATCGGCTTAATTGCCGATTTAGTCCAACTTACAGGAGACAGCCGCTATCTAGCACAAATCGGCATAGAACAACTGCAAAAACAAATCAAAAATCCCACCCGTCCGGGAGTTGCAAAATTGCTCGAACTGTGCAAAAGAACGGGCGATCGCCCAACAGACATTTCCTTCGGCATCGGGCCCAGAATCAACGCCGTCAGCCGCATTCAAGGCGACGCCAAATTCTGCGTAGAACTCCTCACCAGCCGCGACAAAAAACGCTGCGAAGAACTAGCAAATTTAACCGAAATAGCCAACACCAGACGCAAATCTTTACAAAAAGATGTTGCCAAAGATGCAGCAGAAAAACTAGCCAAACTAGACCTTTCAACTACTAGCGTTATTGTCCTCAGCGACCCCCAATGGCCCGTAGGAGTATTAGGATTAGTCGCAGGACAAATCGCCCAAGAATACGGCCGCCCCGTAATTTTATTCTGCACAGAAGGAACCGAAGAAATTAACCAAAGTCTTGCGGAAACACAATTAATTGATTCTTTTAACCAGGATTCCTCAACACTTTCCCCATCCCAAATTCCAAATTCCAAATCCAAAATAGCCAGGGGTTCGGCGCGTTCCGCCAATCAAATCGACCTTTACAAATTAGTCAAAGACCAAGCGCATTTATTAGACAGATTCGGCGGTCATCCCTTCGCCGCCGGATTGAGTCTCCCCGTTGAAAATATCCCTATATTTACCGATGCCGTCAATCAACAACTCCGACAACAATACAGCCCAGATAGTTTAACAGCAGCCCCAGTTCAAGCAGATTTAAAAATTACTGTAGCCGAGTTAGGGAAAGAGTTATTTCAAGAACTCAAATTGCTAGAACCCTGCGGCATGGGCAACCCTGCACCAAAATTGCTGGTTCAAAACTGCTGGTTTCAGAATATCAAAAATAAGAATATTCAAGATTTAAAAGGAAACCAAGTAAAGTATATCAAAACTTCTTTTGAAGTTTGGGATGAATCTAGCGATAGAGGATTTCCCGGCATTTGGTGGGGACACTACCGAGACGAAGTTCCCGAAGGGCGGTGCGATGCTACTGTCGAACTTGATTTCAATACTTACACGTCGGACTATGAAGTGCGGTTGATTTCAGTGCAGGAATCCAGGGATGATAAACAAGTTAATCCGCAGACTAAAATAGATTGGATTGTAGACTGGCGGAATATAAATAACGATGAAGAGTTGTTAGCAGCTAGTAGAAACTTAGAATCTCAAATGCTGGCAGAAAATCCAGACAATTTAGAAATAGTCGATCGCCAAAACTCAATTATCCTCAAAGAATGTCCAGCAAGCTGGGACGAATTGCGGATCTGGTTTCGGAAAGCGCAGCAGACTAAGAAAAAACTGGCGATCGCCTATAGTTTACCCCCACCATTGCCCCCACAGCAAATCTGCCAACAGCTTATCGGCATCGCCAAATACCTCAGCCGCACCAACAAACCAGTCACCAGACAACAACTAACCCAAAAACTAGGCATCGGCGACACACCCCTGCGATGGGGGTTCAAAACCCTAAAAAATCTCGGTTTCCAAGTCAATTATCGCGATCGAGCTTTCCACATCACCAGACAACCGGAAACCGCAGAAAAGGGAGAGAAAATCTCCAAAGGCTTATTTTCTAGTCCCTCAACCCAATTCGACGAGCCCAATTTTTCGCCAGCCGTCGGTTTTGTAGCGCAATTTCTAGCAGCAGTCTCTGAAGAACAATTCCGCAGGAAATATTTTTGTGAAGTACCCCTTTCTACCATTGTGTCGATCGCCCGAGAGACGGTTGTCCAAGAAGATTATACAGAAAATTTCTTTTAACCGATCTTTGCAATCATTGTTAAGCAGGGGCTTTCGGGCTTTTTCCAGCTATGAGTTCACTCTGCTGGTGGCGCGGGGCCCGAAAGGCTGTGAAGCGAAAAATTTTGTTGTGGAGATCGCTTGACAGACCTATTCCTGACGCCGGTACAACAACTGAGTTCTAAGAAATATCTTAGTTCTCAATTGATGCCGGTAAAATAAGGCATAGGACAATGGGAGTTATCCCTTGCGAGTCACGCCCAAAAACTCAAAAGTGATAACTCACAGCCCAAAACCAAAAACTCCCCCACCGCTTTGAGTCGATCGCACCTCTCCCATTTATAAAGCCTTATGATCCTCTGTCCCCGCTGCCAATTTGAAAATCCCAATCTAAACAAGTTTTGTCAACAATGCGGAAATTCCCTAATTTACAAACCTTGCCACGAATGCGGAGCCGAAGTCGCTGTTAGCGCCAAAGAATGTCAAAATTGCGGAGTCGCAACAGGTCAAGTGTGGCGGGCGATTATCTGCAGTCCGTCGAACTTTCTAGCAGTCCCGCCAGACCAGTCAACCCTACCCCCAGCCGAATTTGCCCAAAACTCTCCCG
>JBBSNU010000541.1:0-3973 GCA_038260455.1 Chroococcales cyanobacterium
CCCGTCAGAGGCTTGAGTTTCAAAACGTGCAGGCCTGGAGTCAAATTTTCGACTTGAAAGGGAATGCCCTTGTAACCGAGCGCTAAGCGGACTTTGCGGCAGTAAGGGGAGGTACTGAACTGTAGTAAAAGCATCACACAAAAATTAACACCCAACTTGAGGCCTAGACTGAGGAGATGAAAAAATGCGAGGAGCAAACCTTTTTCACCAGCAGGCTAGGCTGGTTGGGCAAAGACTCCGGGATAGCTCTAGTTAGGGAGACTTTTTAGGAGCAGGGACAACTGTTGCACCAGCGCCGGGAGTAGCTTTTGGAGATTCTACCGGTACTGGAGAAGAAACGGGAGGAGGAGTAGTAGTGGTGTCAGTACCGCCCGGAGGAGTAGTAGTGGTTTCACCGCCACAGGCTCCGAGGGCTGCTGCCAAGCCCACTACCAAAGTCAAACGAATTAATCCCTTGTTCATAAAGACTCCTTAAACATTCAAAACCCATCGCAAGGAAGGGAATAGTGTACTTGAGAAACAATGCTGGCACGAATAGATCAACGATTCGCTCGTTGATTACAATACTGCATTTGTTAATTAATTTCACATAGATTTTGGGGAACCGGCAAAGATTTATTTTTTTTTGCAAATTCTCAACGATGGTAGGCTGGGTTAGGTAAATGGCGATGCGGTAAAACGCTCAATAGCCAATATTGGGTTCTCCCCGTCTACAATGCTCAGCTAAGTGCGACTAGCGTGTAGGAAAGAGAAACAAGAAATCGAGTAAAATCATTTCAAATGCGATCGGGCAGTCCGTGTATGCTTGTAGAGGGTAAAGTCATTAGACTCCCATTGAAACAAGAATCCCCGCGCTTTTAAGCCAGGGAGTGTCAAGTATTGGTGAACTGTATGACCGCTGCTATTAGATCCGTTGATTCTCGCCGCTCTCGATCGACCAACAAGCCCGCCCCAGAGAAACCCAACAGCAAAGTTACTTCTATTGCTAGAGCTAGACGGGCAAAGACAGGGCCCCAATTGCCCAACTACGAGGTCGCCGAGGCACAGCCACGGCCTCGCGCCGAAGCATCGGTGCTGAAAGTGATGCCCGACCGTCAGCGGCAGCCGATGTGGCTCCGGTCTATTTTGCGGGTGGAGCGCACCTCGTCAGCGGTTGCGGTTCTGCTTCTAGGCTGTGCCCTGAGTCTCTACGGTTTGACTGTCTACAGCGAGCAGCGGTGGAGTCAAGAGTATCAAAAGCTGGAAACTCTGCGACTCCGCGAACAGCAGTTGACTGCTGCTAGCGAAGTGTTGAAACACCAACTTGCTAAGGAAGCCCAAAACCCTGAAACTGGTTTGATGCCGCAGAAGCCTGCGGATACGATTTTCTTGCAGCCGGTTCCCGCCGATCGCCGATCGCCCGGTGTGGTGGCACCAAATTCTGAAGAACCCGCTATCCAGAATCGATCGGGTGAGGAAACGCCACTGGGCTATTGAGGCAATTTCGATCGATCTTGGCATTGCAGATTTGAGATTTGCTCCCCAGATGAATCTGGAGGCTTGAACCTTAAGTCTAAAATTTGGAGAGCTCCACAACGATTGTCTGTCGGGGCACGGTACCGATCGTCCCCGCTCGCGAGTACAATACGCGATCGTCCCCGCGATCGGGGACAATAGGCGATCGGGGACAATAGGCGATCGGGGACAATACGCTCGCGAGTACAATACGCGATCGGGGACAATAGGCGATCGAGGACAATAGGCGAGCGAGTACAATACGCGAGCGGGGACGCTCGCACTATAATAAAAAAATGCTTTTTATTAAAACTTGTTCGATCGCGACTTGTACTGAGCGAAGTCGAAGTATCTAAAATCTAAAATCTAAAATCTAAAATCTAAAATCTCAACTCCTCACCTTTTTGAGAAAGGCTATATGAGCTACGATCCCCGTTTTGACCGCTACAGATCGCCGAACTTTAAACGTCCAAAAGCGTCGAGGGATGGCACTTGGTGGGGCAAACCAGCCAAACCTAGAGTTTCTGCTACTGTAATCCGCCAGCCTCGGCCACCCCTGGAGCGTTTAAAACGCAGCAAGTTTCGCTTGTGGGCTGTGTGGGCTGTGTTGATGCTGGGAGGGCTGGGGCTGGCTGTGAATTTGTTTTATTTGCAGGTGACGCGGGCTCCGGCGCTGCGGAAACAGGCCGAGCAGCAGCAAACTCTCAAGTCTAAGCCGTTTGTGCCGAGACGCCCGATTGTTGACGGCGCGGGCAGTGTTTTGGCGATCGACAGACAGGTGTACACGCTCTACGCTCACCCGAAGCTGTTCAACCATACAAAGGCTGAAGTTGCGGCTACCTTGGCTCCGATGCTGCCGATCGAACGAAATCCGCGCAATACGCCGGAAACTGAACTGCTGCGCCGGTTTAATCTGGGGGAAACCGGTATTACTATTGCGGATTCTCTGGCTCAAGAGGTGGCGGATCGCGTGGGGCGGATGCAAATTAAACAGACTCCGGTGGATGGGCTGGAGTTGGTGCGACAGCAGCAGCGTTTTTACCCGCAGCAGGAGTTGGCGGCGGATGTTCTGGGTTATGTGGATGGGGAACGGAAGGGACAAGCTGGGGTAGAGTACAGTCAGCAGAATTTGCTGGAACGATCGATGCCGTCGATTCAATTTAGCAAGTCGATCGACGGACATTGGGTTCCCGATCGACTGACGGCTGGTTTTGTGCAGTTAGATGATTTGAAGTTGCAACTGACGATCGACAGTCGCTTGCAGCGGGCGTCGCGGATTGCTCTCAAGGACAAAATGAAGGAATACGGGGCGAAGCGGGGCGCGGTGATTGTGATGGATGCCCGCAACGGGGAATTACTGTCAATGGTAGCGGAACCTACCTATGATCCAAATCAATATTTTAATTTCGATTTGTCGCGCTATAAAAATTGGGCTGTAACTGATATTTACGAACCTGGTTCGACTTTTAAAGCGATTAATGTGGCGATCGCCCTAGAAGCTGGTACGGTCAAACCTAACACTGTATTTAATGACGAAGGTCGGATTTATATCGATGGCTGGACGATCCAAAATTCCGATTACCAACAAGCAGGCGCTCGCGGGCGTTCTACCGTAACTGATATTTTGAAACATTCGAGTAATGTGGGGATGGTGCACGTAATGAAAAGCATGAAACCTTCTCTTTACTATCAAGCTTTAGAAAAACTCGGACTGGGACAAACTGCGGGAAGTGATTTGCCTTTTGAAGTAACGAGTCAGCTTAAAAATCGAGAGCAATTTATTAATTCTCCGGTGGAAGTTGCTACTACTGCTTTTGGTCAGGGTTTTTCGATTACTCCGATACAGTTGGTGCAGCTTAACGGAGCTTTGGCCAACGGTGGAAAGTTGGTAACTCCTCATGTTGTGCGGGGACTTTTCGATCGCGATGGTCAAGCTTTTTGGAAGCTTCCGAGGGCTGTTCCGAAGCAAGTGTTTTCGCCGGAAACGACTAAGCAGGTTTTGGAAATGATGGAAACTGTGGTGGATGGCGGTACGGGGAAAGCTGCACAAATTCCCGGCTATCGGATTGCTGGGAAAACGGGCACGGCTCAAAAAGCTAGTGCTGGCGGGGGTTATTCTCAGAAGGCGATTATTACTAGCTTTGTGGGGATAATGCCTGTGGAAGCTCCTAAGTACGTGGTGCTGGCGGTGATTGATGAGCCGAAGGGCGGTTCGGGGGGACTTGTGGCGGCGCCGATTGTGGAGTCGGTGATGGAGGCGCTGATTAATATTGAGAAGATTGCGCCGACTAAGAAGTAGGAAGTCGCGCGTGAACCCGCCCCTACCAAGGAACGAATAATTTGTAGATACTGTCTTGATCTGTCAAGGGGTAGCGAGCAAATAAGTTGGATCGAAAGGCTTTTGGGACTTTAAAATCCCAAAAGCCAAATGCACCAACTTCCTCATCAGAGCACCAATTACCTGCATTTTGACCTTGCC
>JBBSNU010000542.1:0-3971 GCA_038260455.1 Chroococcales cyanobacterium
CGCCAATCACTCGTTCTGCACCGACAATTTTAGCAATTTGTGGTTCCGCATTCAGTCCGTTTTGCAAGACTAAAACAACGCCGTTATCCTTTAATAAAAAAGGCAATATTTTAGACAATAAGTGATTTTGAGTTGTTTTCAGCGCTACAATTACTACGTCGCACTGAGGCATTTTGCGCGCGTCGTGGTAGGCGCGGACTTGCGGGAGCGTGAAGTCGCCTTCGGGAGACTCGATTATTAAACCCTGTTTCTTGACGGTCTGGTAATCGCTACGCAGCAAAAAATTTACTTCTAAACCTGCTTTTTGCAGTCTAGCACCGTAGAATCCGCCTACAGCTCCCGTACCGATGATGGCATAATTGTGATTTGTCATAATAAGAAGGAAGAAAGAAGAAGGAAGAAGGAAGAAGGCAGAAGGCAGAAGGCAGAAGGCAGAAGGCAGAATGCCCTTCGGCTTCGCTCAGGGTGAAAAGAAGGAAGAAGGCAGAAGGCAGAAGGAAGAATACTTAGAGCCTCTCGTTTTTGATTACTCTATATTTTACGTTTAATTAAGTGGAACTACTTAATATAAACAAGTCGGAATAAATTTTCAAATAAACAGAAATTTGAGTGTCATTCCCTGCTATTATTTAAATATTGAAGTTATCTAAAATCTTAACTCTCAAATTGCCTCAACCACTGGATTAAGTCTTCAGATAGCTGTTTTCTAGTTCGCGTTACTGCATCAATGCAGACGTGCTTAGTAAGAGCTTTAGCTGCGCTTCTTCCTGCAACTTCCCCAGAAAATACTTGATAGGCAATTTCAAATTCATCGCCAGCAATTTGTTTGGGCGTTAGTTGAATTGTCAGCCGATCGCCCGCAAACATAGGGCGATAAAAATCTACAGTAGCATGAATTACGGGCAAAGCGGCCTCGGGATTGCTAAAAAATGCTTTGAGATTGATTCCCGATGCTGCTAGAGATTCCTCGTAAGCTTCGTGGCACACCGCCAAAACGTTGGCAAAGTAAACGACTCCAGCAGCATCGGTATCTTGGAAGCGAACAGTACGGTTGTATGTGAAAGGCATTTCAAGCTGTTTTGAGTTGTGAGTTTTGATGAAAAATTCTTGTCTTTCTTGAACAAAACTTATCCGGGCTGGTCGAAACCCGGTTTCTACGAAAAATATACGAAGAAACCGGGTTTCTCAAGTCAGGATGCGTCCCGGATTATTTAAGTCAAAACTCCTAAGTTTTTGCTCTTTTCCTTCTTTCTTAACCTTTGTTCTTAATCAACATCACATCTATAATCTTGAGCGCAATTTCTTCGGAAAGCCCCAATGAACTGTAAAGAGCGTTTAACAGTTGTTCTTCTTCTTCCGACACTTCGCCATCTGCTAAAGCGATGTCAGTTGTCACAGCAAAAACTGTTTCTTTAAGTTCGTCTGGAAGTGTTACCAAAGCCGCATTAAACAGTACCTCAACTCCTTGTCGTTGCAGGATCATCAGCAGCCGATCGAGCATTTTTCTCATCACGTCATCTGGATAGCTGCGGAACAGTTGCATCCGAGATAGCGTCATGCTAATCGCTTTACTTTCGCTGTCATTGATGTAACCGTCGGCTGCTACGGCAATTAGCGCGATCGCCGCAAATGCTTCGGCCGGCCCTAACGTTACGTCCGTTTGTTGGCGAGTCTGCGATATTTTGTCAAATAAACCCATGAGATTTTCCTCATTATTTAGTGCTGGATTCATGGAGTCCCGACGGGTTCGGACTCTGGAGGTTTTGGCGGGAGTTTCGCAAATTATATCAAACTTTGTTACTTATTTATTATCAAGAAAATTATGAAAAAATTAAGATTTTTAATTTCACCAGGCGGCACTCGTCGGGCGGGTTGATTCAGAGCCTGAATTGCCTCGCATATCTCAGCAACAACCCGCCCGACGAGTACAGACGATCTACTTGTCAAAAAGCGCTAAATCTGCTTTCAGGAAATCAACAAACTGCCGCGCACTCCTGCCCGATCGCCCGTTGCGACGAGTTGCCCATTCCTTAGCCCGGTGCTCCAAATCTTCAGCAGCGAGCTTGATTTCAGCAAGTTTTGCCAGATGTCGGACAATACTTAAATAAGTGTTTTGATCCGCCGGTTCAAAAGTTAAAGTCAAGCCAAAGCGATCGCTAAATGAAAGTTTTTCCTGCACCGTATCCCAAGCGTGAACTTCATCTCCGTCGCGGGGGCGAGGCCTGTCATCAAAAAACTCTCGAATTAAATGCCTGCGGTTAGATGTGGCATAAACTACCACATTTTGAGAGCGCGCGGTGACATTTCCTTCTAAAACCACTTTCAAGGATTTAAAAGCATCATCATCTTCCTCAAAAGAAAGGTCATCGACAAAAATAATAAACTTTTGAGGAACTCCCCGCAACTTGTCAACAATTAGCGGCAAATCTTGCAAATCAGATTTAGATACTTCAATCAACCGCAAATTGCGATCGCCAAATTCATTTAACAGCGACTTCACCAAAGAAGACTTACCAGAACCGCGACTCCCGTACAGCAAAACGTGCAAAGCCGGATAACCAGCCAGCAAAAACTCCGTATTTTTCACCAGAGCATCCCGCTGCCAATCGCAGCAAACCAACTCTTTCAAATTTATGCGATCGGGATGCGAAATACTCGCCAACTGCCCGGAGCGCCAGCTAAAAGCGCGATATTCTGCAAACAAACCAGTACCAAACTTTCGGTAATATTCTGCCAAAGATTCCGCAGCACCAGACCATTTTTCCAGTTGTCCGTGCAGGGGTTTATCGCCAGGTTCTGCTACAGTTTCGGAATGCCAAATCGGAGGCACTACGTCAAGTTGACCCGCTACTCGCACCCACTTGCTCAACTGTTCGCTGCTGCATTCGTAAATATTTTGCAGCACTTGTAAATCGTGTCGGGCGGCCTCCACCAAAGCTGGTGGCAAACTCGCAAAATCTGTTTGTTGAGCCTTGCGAGAAAATGGGTTTTCGTCTTTGAGAATTTCCCAAATCAGAGAATCTTTCCAACTTTGATTTTGAGCGGCCTGAACTTTGAACCAGTTGCCGTAAGCCACCTGACAGTCTAAAGCGCTGACTTCGCTGTGGTGGAGAGCTTGCAGCAAGTCGAGAAAGGCTTGACCTGCGGGGCTTGTGAGGACTGATTGATACAGCAGCAGGGATGCTGCTTGGCGTTGGAGGTAACGGATTTGGGCGATCGCACCAGAGGTTAGGGCTGACATAAGGGCAATTGTATAACAGTTAGATATCTTGACTGGGTTTAATAAATTTTCTAACAATTTGTGACCGAAATAGCAGGTATCGCTGTATAAACTTAGATGCAAAGAGTAAAATTGTGAGGATTAAAAATGAATTTAGGTACAACAGCGGCGATCGGCTACGGCGTTTTGACACTGATTGGCGGCATCATAGGTTACATCAAGGCCAAAAGCCAAGCCTCACTGATTTCGGGCCTGATTAGCGGTTCGCTGCTCATTTTTGCCGGCACCGCACAACTCATGGGACAAAGTTGGGGTTTAACATTAGCAGCAGCCATCTCTGCTGTTTTAGTAGTAGTCTTTATTTTACGGCTGGTCAAAACTCGCAAGTTCATGCCGGCTGGAATGCTGATTTTAGCTAGTTTGGCATCTTTGGGCGCGATCGTTTACGAACTCAGCGGTCAATATCAATAATCTGTTAACTGTTAACTGTTAACTGTTAACTGTTAACTGTTAACTGTTAACTGTTAACTGTTAACTGTTAACTACTGCCCAATGACCAATGCCCTGTTTGGCCTGTTTGGCCTGTTTGGCCTGTTTGGCCTGTTTGGCCTATGCCCATAGCCCAATGACTAATGACTAATGACTAATGACTGCTTCAATGTACTGCTCAATTTTCTTGAGTTGCTGCCGCTGGTATTCCATCCAATCTTTTTCCGCCACTCGCTCTTGGGCTGTTTGTTGCTGGTATCGC
>JBBSNU010000543.1:0-3970 GCA_038260455.1 Chroococcales cyanobacterium
AGCGGTTTCAAACTAAACGGGACATTCTAATTTTCGCAAAATGTTTTTTTTTTAACCGTGCGTGCGACCCCGCTCGGGTGATTCACACCGCAGGGTCGGGGGCCCGCTCGCACTACAAATGCAAAACTGAGATGCACTCAACTAAAAACGAAAAGGTTCGTAGTGCGGACTTCAGTCCGCAACCGAAGCGGACTTCAGTCCGCACTACGAACCTTTTTTGTTATGGTAATCGATCGGACGCGATATAACTCCCAAATTAAAAAAATCTGATTTTCAAGCTAGGATAGAAATATCATCAACACTTGACCCAGAGGTAAAAATAGTGAAATCAAAAATCATTGCAACCGCAGCAATATTTGTCGCCCTCGGCTGTCTGCATCCCCATCCAGCATTATCTCAACCGGCAACTGGCGGCGGAACAAAACCCGGATTTTGGCAACCTCAAGCGCAGGTTGACACTACTCGCAACATTACCCTCAGACTGTTAAATGAAACCGGATTAAACCTAGAATACGGTGAATCAGGTGTTGGCTTGTCATCCTTACCCGTCGGAGCCAGCAAAAACATCACGGTTAGCGTCAGCAGCCGCACCGCCGACATTGCCAATATTCCGATTAATGTCAAAGGAGGAACCACAACTTTGAAATACGACTATAGCGTTGACTCAAAGCAAAATCTGGTGACGGTTCGTATCACTAAATCCGACGGTCGCACTAGGCAAGATCGGTCAGTTTATATTGATGAAAAAGGCCGAATTTACTCTTTCTAAGACGGACGGCGATCGACCCGGTTTCTCCTGATAAATCTTGGTTTTAGCAGGAAAGTATCGGGGAAAACATCGGGTTTCTGGACTCGATCGCGTCAATTATGTATGTTTCAAAAAGTCTGAATCAAGTGCTGCCGGTCGAAACTTGATGTTTTTGTGCAGCGGATTTGACTTGATACTCCCGAAAAGTAACTGCCGCTAGCAATTCGACGCTGGCGCGCACTTCCACATCAGGTTAATTCCCGAGATGATGTCAACGGCCGCATCGCGAATTAATATCCGCTGTTCCTGTTAAAATCTGCGCCTCGATTTCCCTCTTCTTTCGGTTTGGCTTTGTTGACTCGCAAGGGGCGCCCCATCCACTCTGCACCGTCTAATTGCTCGATAGCAGCGTCTTCTTGGGCATCCTCCATCATCTCAACAAATGCAAAACCGCGCATCCGACCGGTTTCCCTGTCGGTAGGCAAGACAACTCGCTTGACTGTCAAGTGCTATCTAGCGGACAACGGGGGCGATCGCACCTGACTAAAAGGGTTTGCCGCACTGACAAACCCTTTGTACTGAGTGCAATAGTTACTGCTGTGTCTTAGTCGATCGAGATCGACTGAGGCCCAGTGCTTTTACTGTTGGTGGCTTCGGCTGCGGGAGAAGTGTAGGAAGTCGAACCGGCTTGTTCGTCAATCCAGCTTCTGACGGGATCTTCGTGAAGGTTGAGTCGCAGCAGGCCCGAAAAAAATCCGCCCGCAAAGGCGATCGGCTGTTGCATCAATTCTTTGGCCACTGGGATGAGTTCGTCGAGGAACATTCAAGGTCTCCTTGTGCTGCTGGGGTTCTACCTTTACTGTACCGTTTGTACTGCGATGCTGGCAGGGAGCTAAGCTGTTGCTCATATAGATTGTGTATGGCGATTGAGGGGGAGAGGGGGAGAAGGGGAGAGGGGGAGAGGATTTGACGATTTTTGATTGTCATCAAAATCTACAATTTAAATGCACAACAGCTTATCAAAAACCCGGTTCCCGGCGCTGGTACAAGACGGGCGATCCTCTTCGCGGGCTTCGCTAACGGGCAATTTCTCGCCGCATGATTTACAATGCGAATCAATTTGCTGTAAAAATTTTATGTGCCGTTTGCTTGGCTACCTCGGCGAGCCGATTTTACTCGATTCTATTCTGTACAAGCCGGAACATTCGCTGATCGTGCAGAGTTACGAGCCCCGCGAAATGACTTCAGGCGTGGTTAATGCTGACGGTTTTGGCATCGGTTGGTATCACCCGCACCTAGAGACTGACCCGTTTACCTATAAAAACATACAGCCAATTTGGAACGACCTCAATCTACCGAGTATCAGTCGATACGTTGAATCCGGCTGCGCGATCGCCTATGTTCGCAGCGCAACTTCGGGACAAGCTGTAGATTTGAGCAACTGTCAGCCGTTTAAGCACGATCGCCTGCTGTTCGTACACAACGGCTTTGTGAAGAATTTTCGCCAAACTCTGTACAGACCAATTCGCGATCGCCTGTGCGATACCGTTTATCAATCAATTAACGGTACTACCGATTCAGAACACATCTTCGGCTTATTTGTCAATGAATTGACAGACAAAAATCTGACCCTACAAGCAGCTTTGCAAAACTCCCTAAAAACCTTGGCAGACCTAGCAAAAGTTCAGCAAATAGAATTTTCAGCTAACATCATTATCAGCGACGGACACCAGCTCGTTGCCTCTCGCTTTGCTTCCCAAAAAGCCGCTCCTTCTCTTTATTGGGTGCGGGACGATCTAAACTTTCCGAATTCGGTCATCATTGCTTCAGAGCCTTTATTTGCTGGCAATTGGCACGAGTGTCCAGAAGACAGCATTATCAGTACGGGAGTAGATCGTGATATCCAAATCTATCCAATCTTGTAGAGAGGCAATTTATCGCGATTTGCAGCAGTGTCGCCGCGGCACTTTTAAACTATTTGCAGACATAGATTGCGATACTTTCTGCCGCCTTGCTCATCCAGATTTCAGTCCGGTTGGCTGGCATTTAGGTCACATTGCTTATACTGAGGATTTGTGGTTGTTGCAGCGATGTGCTGGGTTGAAGCCAGTCTTTCCTGAGTATCACCAACTGTTTGCTGCGGATATTTTGCCGAAAAAACAACGGGTTTTTCTGCCGGCGTTACCAGAAGTTAAATTGTATCTGGATGCGGTGAGAAAAAAGGTGTTAGATTATTTGGAAGTAGCGCCGCTCGAGGAGCAAGAACGTCTCTGGCGGTTTATGATTCAGCACGAAAGCCAGCACTGCGAAACTGTTGCTTTTGTGTTGCAAATGCAAAGGAAGGAAGAAGGAAGAGGGAAGAAGGAAGAAGGAAGAGGGAAGGAGGAAGAAGGAAGAGGGAAGGAGGAAGAAGGAAGATTAATTACCGATTCCCGATTACCAATTACCGATTCCCGATTACCGATTCCCAATTACCAATTACCAATTACCGATTCCCCAGCGATTGAAATTCGGGGGGGGGAATTTTATATGGGAAGCGATGCTGCTGAGGCTTTGGATAACGAGCGATCGCGCCACTTGTGTTATTTAGAAGCATACGCGATCGATCGCTATCCCGTCACTTGCGGTCAATACCGAGATTTTATGGCATCCGGCGGCTATCAAAACCCTGATTGGTGGTCAGTAGAGGGGTGGAAATGGCTAAAAGTTCATTTAGTCGATCGTCCGCTGTACTGGTCAGAAAATCCAGCGTTCAACAACCATCCAGTTTGCGGCGTAAGTTGGTACGAAGCCGAAGCCTACTGCAACTTTACCGGCAAGCGTTTACCATCAGAAGCCGAATGGGAGAAAGCAGCGAGTTGGGATGCAGCAAATCAAACAAATCGCACCTATCCTTGGGGAGAAGCACAGCCAAATGCCAGCCTGTGCAATCACGGGAATAATCTTGCAAACACATCGCCAGTTGACGCTTTTCCAAAAGGAGCGAGTGCGACAGGCTGCTGCGATATGTTGGGCAATGTTTGGGAGTGGACTGCTTCCACATTTGACGCTTATCCAGGATTTGAAAGTTATCCTTACAAGGGATATTCTCAAGTTTATTTTGATGGAGAACACCGAGTTTTGAAAGGCGGGAGTTGGGCGACATTTCCTCAAGCATTGCGATCGAGTTTTCGGAATTGGTACTATCCGGGCGTGCGGCAAATTATCGCTGGTTTTCGCTGC
>JBBSNU010000544.1:0-3969 GCA_038260455.1 Chroococcales cyanobacterium
AGCGGCTCCCGCGCGATTCTTTCTGCGATCGCCAGTTCAATGATGAGCGTTGCAACCACTGCTTTTTCAATTACGATCGTTGCCCTTCAGCTTGCATCTTCCCAGTTTGGCCCTCGCTTGCTGCGTAACTTCATGCAAGACAGGGGAAACCAAATTGTCCTGGGAACTTTCATTTCTACATTTGTGTATAGCTTGATGGTGCTGCGAACGATCAATGGGTCAGACAAACATGAGTTTGTCCCCCACTTGGCGGTAACTTGCGGCCTCGGTTTGGCGATCGCCAGCATTGGCGTATTGATTTACTTCATTCATCATTCTGCCTCATCGATTCAGGTAGATAACGTGATTACAGTAGTTGGTGACGAACTGGATGATGCGATCGATCGACTGTTTCCAGAAACTATCGGAACCAGTAAATCCAAGAACAAGCAGCAAGACAACCAATCGGATATTGCCACTGACATTCCAGCTAATTTCGATCGAGATGCCCGTCCAATTCTAGCAATTAATGGCGGTTACGTTCAAGCCATTAATAATCAGGAACTAATGCAAGTTGCGACGGAGCATAACCTGTTGCTACAAATTCTACAACGCCCCGGTCGCTTTACTGTCGAAGGAAGCGAACTCGTACAAGTCTTTCCGGGAAAAGAGGTAAACGAGCAACTTACATCCAAGATTAACGATGCCTTTCTGATTGGCTCACAGCGCACAGAGCAGCAGGATGTGGAGTTTTCGATCGACCAACTCGTTGAGATTGCAGTACGCGCTCTTTCCCCAGGAATCAACGATCCGTTTACGGCTATCCGCTGTATTGACCAACTTAGTGCAGCCCTTTGTCGTTTAACCCAAAGAGAGATTCCCTCTCCCTACCGCTACGACGACAGCAACCAGTTGCGGATAATTGCTGAACCCATCGCCTTTGTAGATGTGATCGATGCAGCCTTTAACCAAATTCGACAGAATGGAAAATCGAATGTAGCTGTCACCATGCGCTTGCTAGAGGCGATCGCAGTTGTAGCTCGTTTCACCGATCGAACAACACATCGAACAGCACTCAAGCGACACGCAGATTTGACCGATCGCGCCAGCCAGCAGGCAAATTTTGATGAATTAGATCGCAAAGACATTCAAGAGCGATATTTAGCAGCATTAAAAGCTATTAAGCAGGATTGAGCTAGGAGGAAAAATGTGGTAATTTGTAATTATGGCAAGCCCTTCAAATTACCACTTTCCCTTCTTCCTCTGCCATCAAAGCAAAATCCCGCACATTTTTCCCAACAAAATATCCACCTTCTTTGACAAAATCGCCGCCGCAAGTAACCGGAATTCTTTCCTGATAAGCTTTCAGTGCCAGAATCAAATCATTTTCTTTCAAGTCGAGATAGATTTTTTGCAACTTACCCACCACAAATCCCATCATCGCCACCTTACCAATTTCCTCCCCTGCTTCCCGCTCAACTTTGACAATAAATCCTTGAATCTCAGTATTTTCTAAACAAGTAATTAAATCGCTTAAAATCTCTAATTGAGAACGCTTTTCTGTCAGTTCCAGCTTTTTGACAGCATCTCCCATCCTAGCTGGATAATCTGCAAAGTCCCGGGTCAGAGGCAATCCGATCTCAAACAACTCTCCACTATCATTTTTCTTCACCCAAATCGCCCCTTTATTGTCATAAATTCGGCAGTGTTCTTGCCAGCCATTTTTTTGTAAATATGCTATGATTACATTGACATCTAAATTCTTAAAAACTTCAAAATCCCGTACAGTTACTTTCATGGGATATCTCCTTGGCTAATGCACTGCATAATGGAATGTAGAGCCTCTGCTGTAAACTGATTGCTGCGGGGCAACTCAACAGTCACGCGACTGGTATTTTGAGTTTCCGGCATTCCCCACAAAGATAACCAGTAGGCACAATGCCTCAGCAACATTTCCTGTTCTGACTGCTGTATCCATTCCCCGATATTTTCCGGTACTAAAACAACAACTAGCAGGCGGGGAATAAAGGCAGTCACTCTCAAGTCGTTGTAATTTTTGACATTGAGCGGATATCGAACACATTGGGCATTGAGTACATCTCTTGACGTACATTTTAACTGCAATTCGAGACGGTGTGGCTGTACTGGATCGCGATCGACAGCCTTGATACAGAGGTCAACGCTATCATAGTCATTTTCGGGTTGATCTACCGAACAGCCAGCGACTGCTGCCACAGCGCGGACGTAAGCTTTACTAAATTGTTCTTTTCGCTGGTTTAGTTCCATTTAAACACAATTCTCAAAAAGGGGCGATCGCACATTCAGCTCAAAAAACACCTCATATCATGATCGCACTTCATCCATCCGTCATTGCGAACGGAGTGAAGCAATCGCAGCATATACTCGGCGATTGCTTCACTTCGTTCGCAATGACAAACGAGAACTATGCTCTGTTGGATGATATCAAACTATCAGTCTCCTGTGGCTCTAATAAACCCCTCGATCCCCCCTAGCCCCCCTTAAGAAGGGGGGGACAAGAGCATTCAAAGCCCCTCTTAAAAGGGGGAAAACTGGATTTCAAAGTCCCCCTTCTTAAGGGGGATTTAGGGGGATCGAGACGTGATTTATCAAGGGTTAAAACTTGAGTTGACACCCTTGGGAAGCCACCTCCCAAATTAATGACCGCCCGCCGCCCCAGCCGCCCGTTTGAAAGCCTCATCCAGCACTTCCGAAAGCGTCGGGTGAGTGTGAACTCGGAATGCTAAAGTGTTCACAGAATCCCGCTGGGCGATCGCATTTGCCGCCTCCTGAATCAAATCCGAAGCGTGCAAACCAAAAATGTGAACTCCCAACAATTCCCCATTATCTTTCCGGTAAATCACCTTAGCCATGCCGTCAGTTTCACCCTCCGCAATAGCCTTAGAATTTCCCTTAAAATAACTCTTGACAGAAGCAACCTCAAACCCTTCGGCTTTTCCTAACTCCTTCGCCGCAGGTTCCGTCATCCCCACATAGCTAATTTCCGGGTGAGTAAAAGCCGCCGCCGGGATACTCAAATAGTCAACTTCGCGAGTCCGCCCGCAAATATTTTCTACAGCAGCAATTCCCTGAGCAGATGCAGTATGTGCTAACATCATTTTGCCATTAACATCGCCGATCGCCCACAAATTCTGCACAGGTTCTCCCGCCACCAAAACCTGCATCTTATCGTTAACGGGGATATAACCGCGCATCGTTTCCACACCAAGAATTTCTAACCCCAAATTTTTGCTTACCGGAACTCTGCCAGTTGCTACCAAACAAGCGTCAACTTCCAAAATTTCGACAACTTCCTTGGTTTTGAAATCAGCTAACTCAATAATTACCGGGGAACCGGGAATAATCTTCTTAGCCAACAAACCCACTTTTGTTTCAATATCGCGGGGTGCAATTAACACTCGTTCGGCTAATTTAGCAATATCTGGGTCAAAAGTCGGCATCAATTGATCGAGAGCTTCAATCATCGTAATTTCGCAGCCTAATGCTGTGTAAATATCCGAAAACTCTAAACCGATATAACCGCTGCCAATAATTGCGATCCACTTCGGTAGCGATTCCAATCTGACAGCATCGTCGCTGGTAAATACAGTTTTGCCGTCAATTTCTATCCCTGGGGGGACGAAGGGAATCGAACCGGGAGCGAGAATAATATCCTTGGCGGTAATAGTTTTCTCGCCTTTATCCGTTTCGACGGTAATTTTTTGAGCGGCGGCAATTTTGCCCCAACCTTGGATGATATCCACGTTCAAACGTTTGAGGCTGTTGGTTAAGTCGCCGCGAAGTTTGCTAACGATTGTGTTAGCGTGATTTGCGATCGCCCCGCGATCGAAATCCACGCTTCCCAACTGAATACCCAGCATCTTGAGGTGGTGGGCATTTCGCAAATCCCGCACCCGCCCGGAAGCGGCCAACAGCGCCTTGGAGGGAATGCAGCCACGGTTGACGCAAGTC
>JBBSNU010000545.1:0-3965 GCA_038260455.1 Chroococcales cyanobacterium
GAGCTTTGCACTGCTAAAATCAACTGTATTCAAAGTAGTTCCGCGCAAGTTAGCGCCCGCGAAATCTCGTGCTGGATTGAGATTGGCGATTTTTGCCAACTCTGTAAAGTTGTCGGTTTCAGCAGAGATGATGCGATCGACCATTTCTTGCAATTTAGCTTCAACTTCCGGGACAATTTCCACCTCGGGCTGTTCCACCGCAGGCAAATTGTAGGACAATAGCGCCCAACTGAGAGCCGGTTGGAGTTTATTTGCTAAATATATAGTCAAGATTCTTTCTAAAACAGAATGTTGATTTGGCGTAATATCATGCGGCCACAAACCCTCCGCATCTGTGAAATAAATATCTTCTTTGGCAACTTCAAAAGTCGCTGCAATCCGCAATGGTTTGGCGGTCAATTCTGCTATTCTAACACTTTTTAGCAAACCTTTTAAGACAGAATCGCCGCGCTCCAATGCAAAAAACCAAGCAGGCGTTGTATCGTCGCCTATGGTGGAAACGTGACACAAAGTGCCATGATTTTCTTTGGTTTTTTCCGCAGTTTCGCTTTCTAAAACTACCGCCGGATTTTCCGTAAATAAAACTTGCGTGCTGCTTTGAATTGGCGACAGCATGAAATCACCGACTAACTGACGCGATGCTACGGGAATTTCGCAGTTTTCCAGATTGAGCTTGAGCGTCCCGCTTTGCAAGCCAAATTTGACGCGACCGCCGAGCAGGGGTTCCCAATGCTCGTTAAAATTGAGGCTCAAGTGAATGTCGAGCTGCTCGGTTTGGGCTGCAACGGAGCGCACTGGAATTGCTTCTAATTGCATCCACAAACAATCTGGGTATTTGTTGTGAGACTCTAGCGATCGCATATCGGGAGAAGTGCTGGCTCTGCCAGACTGTGATGATGGAGATTTTGACGAGTGTTCCATTTATAATTTATCACAATCCGGCATTTTTTTATATGTGATGATTGCGAGCATTTCTCATTTGTTGGCGATGTGCGCGTTGGGCACCCTATGTTAAATGGTTGAGGAGTTGGTCGATTCAGCGTTGGAAAAGCTGCGGCGCGCACTTTTGGGGTATATCGCAATCCGGGCGATCGCACTTTTTAGCTTCACACGCCCATCTGCGGCGGAAATACCGCAGATAAATCCAGAGACAACTCTGGAAAACCTGGAATTACCACAAACTCATTCGGTAAAACCACTCGTTTGACTCGATAATCGAAACTACCTGTTTGTTTCTGATAAGGTTCACTGTAGGTTTCCAGTTGAATATCTACCAAGTTAAATATCCAATAATCAAAAATTCCCGATTCAGCGTAGAGAGATAACTTAGTTCTGCGATCGTACTTCAAAGTCGAATCAGAAACCTCAATCACTAACAAAATATCAGCACTTTCTGGGTGAGAAGATAAATAACTATCGGAACGATTGCGCGCAATCACGACATCAGGTTCAGGTTCACTATCAGGAGGCAAGATAATAGGTTCCTGACCGCGCACGCAGGCACTTTCTGCCATCATCAGGCACAACTCTCCCAGCAATAGCGAGTTACAAGCCGAGTGAAACGTAGTTTTTTTAGCTTTTTTGATAATTTCCCCGCGAATCAATTCAAATCGGTTATCTGACTCAAAAAAACCCAGTTCTGCCAAACGGTGATATTCGGCGATGGAGAATCGTTTTGCAGTTACGGCATTCATAGCTTTTAATTACCCTCTACAATTACCAATATTCCCATTTTACTCGAAAATTCCGCCCCTGGTTCTCAACTCAACTTTCACGGCTTCCGAAAGCCCCAAACAACCAGAAAACTTCGTGTTTTGTACTACCGCATTTTTTAATTCAGCGCGGCTCAAATCTGCACCGTTTAAATTAGCACCGCTCAAATCTACGCCGCTCAAATCAGAATCTTTTAAATTAGCGTCAGTTAAATTTGCATTTACTAAAATCGCATTCGGTAAATAAGCACTGCTCAAATTAGCGCCGACTAAATTTGCACCGCTCAAGTTCGCCCTAGGTAGCTTTGTCCGCAAATCTGCACGGCTTAAATTCGCGCTGCTGAGTTCAGCATCCCGCAAATTAGCATTGCACAAATTAGCATCAATTAAAAGTGCAGCGCTCAGCAATGCACCGCTGAGATCCGCTAAGGTTAAATCTGCGCCTTGGAGGTTGGTTTCGCGCAAATCCGCGCCGTTTAAATCAGCGTAGTGGAAGTCAAAACCGCTTAAATCAGCTCCGGCAAAATCCTCGACGGGATTCAAACCAACTGTTTCTGCAAGTTGTAGAAAACTATTATTTTTATCGGTTAAAAACAGTTCGCGCACGATCGCCAATTGCTGCTGTCGGTACTCGTCGGCTTTCTGGTAATCTGCTAAATACTTGTAAGCGAGTTTCAAATTCTTGAGAGCGCTGCGCTCAATGCGATCGTCGTTGTGGGCGCGCGCGATCGACAACTGCTGCTGATAACATTCGATCGCACCAGGTAAATCGCCATTAGCATCGCAAGCCAGCGCCCAATTTTCCAAAGCTTCCAACTCAGAGCGAGAGTCGCCCGTTTCCCGCGCGATCGTCAAACGCTGCTGTTGGTAATCAATAGCACCAGAAAAATCAGACAGAGCACAGCAAGCATTCCCCAAATTTCCCAAAGCATTCGCCTCGCCCCGGCGATCGCCAATTTCCCGCGCTAACACCAAATGCTGCTGGTAACAGTCGATCGCCCGATCGTAATTCAAGAGCGCTTCGTAAGCTACGCCCATATTACCAAGCGCCGCACCCGCTCGGCGGCGATCGTCAATTTCCCGATATAGCGCCAGCGCTTCCTGCCAAGAATCCAGCGCCGCCTCAAATTGGCGCGCTTGATACTGCGAAATCCCCTGCTTGATTAGCTCGCTAGCTTGTTCGCTCATACTGTCAAAATTACTTAATAACTCAAATTGATATTAATCTACTTAAAGCATTTCACAGTTGACAGTTGGCCCGAAAAGCGACTTTTTACTCGTTACCAGGCTCTGCCTGGTAATGCAGATCCAGAGGAAGAGCCTCTATTTAGCCCAGGGTTTCTGAAAACAGAGGAGTGTTGATTTAATTTATTAAATTTTCGTTCCTTAAACGCACTTTTTACCATCACAAAAAAGGTTCGCACTCCTGACTTGGCTCTAGGAGCGGAAAGCGGACTGAAGTCCGTACTACAAACGAGTTACGCGCAACCTACCGGACTTGACGATGATTTTATATCGTTTCCGATCGCATGGGAATTATATATTTTAATCATTGATAGTGCGAGCTTAAGAGCTCGCGAAGTCGATCGCGAGCGGGTGCATCTCAGTTTTGCATTTGTAGTCCGAGCGTCCCCGAAGAGCGTGCTTTACACACCACGCTCTTCGGGGACGCTCGCACTGTAAAAAAACATCCTTTTTGCGAAAATGAGATGCTCCCATCGCGAGCTCTTAAGCTCGCACTATATAATTTCGATGCTACCGGACATGATTTTACACATCCCCGATCGCCAAAAAAGACAAAAAAGATCAAAAAGATCAAAAAGACAAAAAAAGAGAGAGTTACCTAAGTAACTCTCTCTGCCATCAGGGTGCATCTACATAACACAATATAACATTACCGGGATGAGGGGTGACACCCCCAAACGTGAAGATCTTGTAAAGAAATCTATATGAATTATAAAGTTACGAGCCAGCGAGAAGGCCGATCGCGCGGCGGGATCGGGAAAAACCGATCTCCCACCGCGCGCATCCGCTACAAAAAACCCCTTAACGGATGCTTGGCCTTAACCGTTAAGCTTGGCCACGAGCAACTCATTAGTCAATTTCGGATCTGCCCGGCCGCCCGTTTCCTTCATCACCTTACCGACAAAAAAGCCCAGCAGCTTAGTTTTGCCAGCCCGGTACTGTTCGAGCTCCTTGGGATTGGCGGCCAACACTGCATCTATTGCCCGATCGATCGCCCCAGTATCCGAA
>JBBSNU010000546.1:0-3961 GCA_038260455.1 Chroococcales cyanobacterium
GTATCTAGTCGATAGTTGGAACCGGGCGGCACGGAAAAATCACACAGCTAAACAAAATCCTGGCGCGGCGCAAAATACAAGAGTGCCAAAATCATTGACTGCAGCACGGTGTTTTTCCGAGCGAGCGATGGTTGGGGCGATCGTTCTCGAAGACTTAAATAGCACATCACAACTCTGTATAACCCGTCTTTCCTCTGCGGAAATACTTCGGATTTCTCGACTCTCACAAAGCCAATCTTTAATTTCAGCCTTTTCGGTTTTACTTAAAAAAAAGTTTTTAAGTAAAAATTTATACTATTACTTACGATAATCCGTCGCTACCAGACCAAGCTCAGCTAATCAATCTTTAAATTGTCTGCTCCCTGCTCGTTACCAGGCTCTGCCTGGTAATGCAGATCCGGAGGCTCTGCCTCCCTTACCTCGCTGCTTTTGAATTGCCAAGGGTGGGCGAAACAATCCGCCCACCCGATCGAAATTAGCTGAGGGCTACAGGTTCCTTAGCAAGAAACTTCTCCAACTCAGTCAAAGCATCGGCATCAACTTTCGTCTGCATCGGACAGAACTTAGGCCCGCACATCGAACAGAACTCCGCAGTTTTGTAGATATCCGCCGGCAAAGTTTCGTCGTGATATTCCCGCGCTCTTTCTGGATCTAGCGATAGCTCAAATTGACGGTTCCAATCGAAATTGTAACGCGCTTTCGATAGTTCATCATCGCGATCGCGCGCACCCGGACGGCCACGGGCAATATCCGCAGCGTGAGCCGCAATTTTGTAAGCAATCAGCCCGTTTCTGACATCCTCAGCATTCGGCAATCCCAAATGTTCCTTCGGCGTGACATAGCACAGCATAGCAGTACCGTACCAACCAGCCATCGCCGCGCCAATTGCCGAAGTAATGTGGTCGTAACCTGGTGCAATATCAGTCACCAACGGCCCCAAAACATAGAAAGGTGCTTCCGAGCATTCCTCCATTTGTTTTTTGACATTAAACTCAATTTGATCCATAGGAACGTGGCCTGGGCCTTCCACCATTACCTGCACATCATGTTCCCAAGCTTTGCGAGTTAATTGTCCCAAAGTTTTGAGTTCGGCTAATTGAGCTTCATCCGACGCATCGTGAGTGCAACCGGGGCGCAGAGAATCTCCCAAACTAAACGAAACATCGTATTTTTTGAAGATTTCAATGATGTCGTTAAAGTGAGTGTAGAGAGGATTTTGTTTGTGGTGGTGCAGCATCCACCGTGCCAAAATGCCACCGCCACGAGAGACAATCCCAGTCAACCGATTTCTCACTAAGGGCAAATGCTCGATTAGAATTCCGGCGTGAATAGTTTGGTAATCAACACCTTGTTGAGCGTGTTTGTCAATGATATGAAGGAAGTCATTCGCCGTCAGACTTTCCATATTACCGTGCACGCTTTCTAGTGCTTGGTAAATTGGTACAGTTCCGATGGGAACCGGTGAAGCTTTGATAATCGTAGTGCGAATTTCATCCAAATTGCCGCCGCCGGTGGACAAATCCATCACGGTATCAGCACCGTATTTCACTGCTAATTTAAGCTTGTCAACTTCTTCTTCCATGTTGGAAGAGTTGGGAGATGCACCGATATTAGCATTGACTTTGCACTTAGAGGCAATGCCGATCGCCATTGGCTCCAAATTCGTGTGATTGATGTTAGCGGGAATAATCATCCGTCCCCGCGCTACTTCGGCGCGGATCAGTTCTGCTGGGAGATTTTCTCGCTTAGCAACAAAGTCCATTTCCTCAGTGATGACACCTTGACGGGCGTAGTGCATTTGAGATACATTACTGTGTCCCTGACGCTTAGCGATCCATTCGGTACGCATATTTAATTTCCTTGATAAACAGCTTCCCTCCGCTGGTATTACCCAGACTCAGGTTCTAAGGGTGTTTTCTCAGCCCGGATATTCGGGCACCCCTAGCTTAGCTGTTGATTGTATCACCGATTTCGGCGCGCGACGGCAGCAAGTAAGAAAATCTTAATATTGAGAGATAGATGAGGTTCGCGATCGAGGGTGAAAGAAGATTTGCTATAATAAGAGTTAATGAGAGTAGGTAAAGCAGTATGTCAGATGAAGGTCAGACAATTACGAGACAAGATCAAGAAACTATCGACGAGGAAAACTTCATTGAAAATATTGTGGAAGAGGAGTCTGATGAAAAAATTATCTTCAGATACTATATCACCAGTTATGGAGCGGACTATACCCTTGATAGTCTTGTTAGACGCATCCAAGACGGCAGCATATATGTCCCTTCATTCCAAAGGGCTTATGTGTGGAACATTAAGGATGCCTCCCGTTTTATCGAATCTCTTTTGCTAGGTCTTCCGGTTCCAGGAATATTCCTATCAAAAGAGCAAGACACACAGAAATTGTTAGTGATTGATGGATTACAGAGGTTGCGTACACTTCAGTATTTCTATGAGGGAATTTTTGCCCCCACAAAAAAAGAGTTTGCCCTAAAAGATGTGCAGTCAGAGTTTGAGGGGGTTACATACAACTCTTTGCCATCAGAACATCGGCGGAGATTGGATGATTCGATATTACACGCTACGATTGTCAAGCAAGATAAGCCTTCTGATGATAACAGTAGCATCTATCAGATTTTTGAACGCTTGAATACAGGAGGTAAAATACTCGTATCTCAAGAAATTAGAGCCTGTATTTATCATGGGGAATTCAAAAAATTACTTCAACAACTTAACGAAAATAATTCATGGCGAGATATTTTTGGAAAATCTGACCCAAGGATGCGGGATGAAGAACTTATTCTGCGATTCTTAGCACTTTATTTTAATGGTGATAATTATCAGAAGCCAATGAAAGAATTTCTCAATCAATTTATGGGTGAAAATCAAGGTTTAAAGTTACATTCACCGCCTCAAATAAGACAAGCATTTGAGCAAACTATTCAGGTCATTCATCAATCTTTAGGTGATCAAGCTTTCAAGCCCAAAAAAATGATTAATGCTGCTGTTTTTGATGCTGTGATGATAGGTATAGCCCGCAGATTAGAAAAAGGTAAAATTGACCATAGTGAAAGATTAAAAAATATATATCAAAAACTTTTAAATGACGAAAATTTCCGCCGTTTTACAGTTGACACAGCACGTACTACTGAGGATGCTGCTGTTAAGAGTAGAATTGAAATTGCTACCCAAGCTTTTGCTGCCTTGTAATGAAAAATCAAGAAATCAGCAGGAATAAGCAGAAACTTGACCATTTGTTTGAAAAAGTTACAGCTTTCTCGGCAGATACCTATCTTCAATCTCATTGGGCTAGGTATTTATGTATTTTAGTATCGGGATTTTTAGAGACTTCTGTGCGTATAATTTATAGAGAGTATGCTAAAGATAAAGCCATACCAAAAGTGGCTAGCTTTGTTGAGGGGAAGCTACAGGATTTTCAGAATCCTAAGATGGAGAAAATTCTTCAATTAACAGGGTTGTTTGACAAAGATTGGGCAAATGATCTGAGGTGCAAAACAGAAGGTGAACTAAAAGATGCAGTTGATAGTATTGCCAATAACAGGAATAAGATAGCGCATGGTGATTCAGTTGGAATCAGCTACAGTCAGACAAAAGGTTACTACGAACGGGCGATTAAGGTAATTGAGTTGATCGAAAATCAATGCAGTAAATAATGACGGAATTCCTGTAGGGTGCAAGGTCTGAATTGTAAGTTATATTTTACCAAAAGTGCGATCGCCCTAACCCAAGATTAAATCAATACTCACTGCAAACTCAGGAAAAGCCAGCGGCGAAACTTGTTGACCCCGCTCAAACTTTTGCATTAAAGTGTAGCCATTTGCGATCGGCTCGCGGTAAACTTCTAAGCAGTTTTCCTCAAGATCCCACAACCAAACTTCCTGAATCCCAGAACGCGCATAATTCGGTACTTTCACATCGCGATCGAAATCAACAGTGCTATCTGAGA
>JBBSNU010000547.1:0-3958 GCA_038260455.1 Chroococcales cyanobacterium
AACAGGTGTAAAGCTTAACCCTACTGCGGCTGGTTTAGAAGTCATCTTAGAAACAGAAGCGGGTCAATTACTGCAAGCTATTACCAGAAGAGAAGGCAAAAGTGCGATCGCAGACATCGAAAATGCTCAACTAGCTTTACCATCGGGTGAGGAATTTCGCGTTCAAAATCCAGAGCGAGGAATTGCTGAGGTGACAGTAACTCAGCTTGAAGGTTCGCGCATCCGAGTCACCGTCACCGGAGAGAAAGCAGCACCACCCGCACAAGTAGTAAAAAGCGATCGCGGTTTAGTTCTCAGCGTGACTCCTGTAAATTCTGACGAACTTGAAATTGTCGTTAGTGCCACCCGCACCGAAGAAATTATAGAAAATATACCGCGATCGGTGACAGTAGTTACCCGTAGGGAGCTCGATCAACAAAATTCCTTGTCGCGGAACTTGCAAGATATTCTCGCTCGGGAGGTTCCAGGCTTAGGAGCTTCGAGTCAATCTCGAGCTCAAGGAGGGCAAAACTTGCGCGGTCGCAATATTTCTTTCTTACTTGACGGCGTACCCCTGAGTCCAAATACTCAAGGTCGTGCGCTGCAAACCATTGCTCCCAATGCGATCGAGCGAATTGAGGTAGTTCGCGGCCCCAATGCGACCTACGGAAGTCAAGGCACAGGCGGGACAATCAATATTATTACCCGCAGGCCGAGCGAAAATACGCTGTCTCAACAATCAGAAGTAGGTCTGACTGCTGCCGCCGGAAACCAACGCTTCCTAGAAAGTGGCAGTTTTGGCAACTACATTTCGCATTCCCTATCGGGTACAGAAGGCGCTTACAACTACGTCTTTTCCTTCTCGCGGGAAAGCACCGGCACTTTTTATGATGCTGAAGGCGATCGCATTTTTAACAATCGCCCCTTGGATCAAAGCGCTACCTTCAATGTATTAGCTAAGGCCGGAGTAAACCTAGATTCTCGACAGCGCTTGCAACTAACATTCAATCACTATCGTTCTAGCCAAGTCGATAACGAGTATATCAACGATTTGAGCGTCAATACCCGCCCTGCCGGAACCGAAAAAGCCCGCGCTTTGAGAGTAGGAGAACTGGAAATTATTGACTCTAACCCCCCAAGAGATATAAATACTCTCCTTAACTTCACCTACACCAACGATCGGCTTTTTGGCAGCCGGCTTCAGGCTCAAGCTTACTATCGATCCAACTCTCTAAACTTTTTCCCTACCGATTTTCGAGATGCTTTTTTCAAAAATATTGCTTTTGGACAGGTAGAAAGTCAAAATTTTGGAGGTCGCTTGCAGATTGAGACTCCTGTATTTACAGCAGCTAATTTACTGTGGGGAGTTGATTACAACAGCGAATACAACACTATTGTGCAAGATATTTTCGATCCTGTGGCTTTCGATGAAAGCGGCGGTCGAGTTTACCGTAAAATTAACGAGCGCGTCGAGGTTCCGCGTTATGACCTCAGCCAGCTAGGTTTGTTTGCTCAGTTGCAATGGGATATTAGCGATAACTTTTTAGTCAGCGGCGGAGTGCGCCACCAGCGCGTCGGCTTCAGTGTTGACGACTACACTACTTTCCCAGGCAATGCAGATATTGAAGGCGGAGATTTGGACTTTAATAACACCGTGTTTAATGCCGGTGCTGTCTATAAAATCACAGACACATTTAATGTGTTTGGTAATTTTGCCCAAGGTTTTAGCATACCAGATTTTGGCAATCTCCTGCGCCGTCCGCCAGCCGGATTTTCGATTGCGGGCGATTTTAAACAGTTAGAAGCGGTAAGAGTTGACAACTACGAAATTGGGGTGCGCGGCAACTGGCAACAAGTGCAAGCGTCTATTTCTGGTTTCTACAATACTTCCGAATTGGGTGAAAGTTTCCTCTTAGACAATCGCGGTTTTCCCATAGGAATTAACCGCGCGCCGCAACGGATATACGGTGTTGAGGGGACTCTTGACTGGCGGCCGGGAGGGGCATGGCAACTAGGCGGCACTGCAACTTGGCAAGAAGGTGAAAATGATGTCAACGAAGATGGAGATTATTTGCCTCTCAATAGCAGCATTATCTCACCGCTGAAGCTGACGAGTTATATTCAACACCAAACTACGCCTGGATGGCGCAACCGACTGCAACTGGTTTATATCGGTGATCGCGATCGGGCTTTTGATGAAGGAGTTGACCTTGCAGATATAGACAACTATCTGGTGGTGGATTACATTAGCAGCATCCAGATTGGGCCGGGAACGCTAAACATTGGCATTGAGAACTTGTTGGACACCCAATATTTCCCAGTCAGGATTCAACGTGCCGGCGGTTTTAATAATTCCGAGAGGTTTGCTGCTAGGGGCAGAAGCGTTAATGTCCGCTACGTTATCAATTGGTAATTGGTAATTGGTAATTGGTAATTGGTAATTAAAACCAGTACCTACCCAATTACCAACTGCTATATCAAATCTCGTTAAACCCTTCTCAAAAAATTGGTGGGGAGATGTTTTCCGGTTGCGCTCCGGCGATGCGGATCGAGCTGTTCAAAGTATCAATTATGCAAGGTGAGAGACTTATGAAATTGCGCCAGATCGTATTAGTTTTGCACCGCTATGTAGGTGTGATGGTGGGAATCCTGCTAGCGATCGTCAGCTTAACTGGCAGTTTGCTGGTCTTTTGGAAAGAGCTCAACGTTTTCCTCAATCCCCAGATGTTCCAAGTTATCCCGCAGAGCGATCGAGTATCTGTACAGTTTGTAGTTGATACGGTCCGCTCAGCTTATCCCGATTGGCAGCTTAATTTCATGGAGCTGCCTCGCACGTTAAATAGCGTGTATAAAGTGCAGATGCTGTTAAATGGCGGGGGACGTACCTTCATCTATCTCGATCCTTACACGGGAGCAGTTCTCGGCTCTCAGGAGTGGGGCCGGACTGTTATGAGTTTCATTTATAACTTCCACATCAGCCTTCTGGGAGGCAAAGCGGGCGAAACAGTTGTTGGTATCTGCGGACTGCTGTTGCTGCTGCTGACTGTAACTGGACTCATTTTGTGGCCTGGTTGGAAAAAGCTGGCGGCTGGCTTCGCGATCCGGTGGCGTTCCTCGTCTCAGCTAATTAACTACGATCTTCACAAAGTCGGGGGGATTTTATCTTGTGTATTTCTGATTGCGATCGCCTCCACCGGCACAGCCATGACTTTTGAGACCCAGTTTAAAAGCGCAGTTTACTCGCTTGCCGGCACACCCAAACCCCCACAATTAACATCAACTATTGTGGCGAATTCGCCGCCGATCTCCGCAGATATTGTTTTACAAAAAGCTGACTTGGCGTTACCATCCGGCAAAAGCATTTCCATTACCTTTCCCCGCAAACCGCAGGGGATATTTGTAGTGCGTAAAAGACTGGTCGGAGACATCCACCCAAACGGTAGCAGCAATGTCTATCTCGATCGGTATAGCGGTGAAGTTTTGCGGGTGGAAAATTCTTTTACAGCAAATGCGGCATCCCGGATTATAATTTCGTGGTTCCCGCTACATATCGGTGCTTTCGGGGGGTTGACAACACGCATCCTCTACGTTTTCATCGGGTTGACGCCGACATTGCTATCAATCACTGGTCTCGTGCTCTGGCGCAGGCGACAGTGGAGATTAGCTCAGCGGCGGGAAGCAAGCCGACAAATTTCCGCGACAGTAGCTGAACCTCAAAAAATTTCTCCGATCGCAGAATGGCCTTGGTTTTGAAAATAATCGATCGGGATTAAAGTGAAACAGTCAAAGAGATTTACTCTCAAGTGCTACAGGAAGTGCCAAAGCGTGTTGAAATCGCTTTTGATAAATGGTTGGCTGGTGATTCAAATGGCAAAAAATCTGGTAGACCTAGATTCAAAGCCATAGGTCAATACAAAACTTTCACTTACCCACAATTCAAGCAACATCACTTCAGTGGTAATAAAATTACGCTGTCGAA
>JBBSNU010000548.1:0-3952 GCA_038260455.1 Chroococcales cyanobacterium
CAAGCATTTTCTGATGTGTACGATGCTGAGAAATATTTAGACCGCACCTACCGCCACTTCTTGATGTTGGGTGCACCTACAGCAGATATACCTTCGAGAATTCCTAGTTTAATCGACTTGCGAGCACTGCTAACTGTAGTTTGGCGACAAGGAGTCAAACGTTCAACTAGGTGGAAGTTCTGGCATCATTTATTCAGCATTATCAGACGCAATCCAGCGGTTTGGGATCACTATTTAACAGTGTGTGCTCACAACGAGCATTTCCTGGAATACCGTCAAATTGTGCGGGATGAAATCGAAGAACAATTAGCCGAGTTTTTGGCTGACGAAGCTCAACAGCAGCAGCAAAAAGCGCTGATAGCTTCCCTTGCAGAAAAACAAGTGCAAGTAGTTTAAGATTTCCACTCATCTGGAAGGGTAATCAGAAACCGGGTTTTTTACGAATATCTCTCGTCGCAATCGATAGATTAGGTAAAAACCCGGTTTCTCGGCGCGCTATGAGTGCATTAATCTCGTTTCCAGGCTCTGCCTAGAAATGTGATATCCTGCGGCTCTGCCGCCTCTTGAGAGGGTAATCTAGTTTAATATAGTAGATAATTATGATATCATAGAATCCAAAACTTATTGAGTCGAATTATATGACCATAATAACCACAGTAACAACAGCCTCTCAACTAGCAGATTACTACATTTGGTTTGCCAATGACGTTGGCTCCTACCTCAGCAACCACAAGCTCCAAAAACTCTTGTACTATGCCCAAGCATGGTATCTAGCCTTTGAAGATACACCGCTTTTTGATGAGGATTTTGAAGCCTGGGTGCACGGGCCAACTATCCCGGCTTTATTTTACGAATACAAAGAGCAATTTGGGTTTAAGCCAATTCTCAAAGAAGTAGAAAAACCAGAGTTTCCAGAAGACGTACAAGAGTTTTTGGACGAGTTATCCAATGAGTATTTCTTTTGCGATGCTTATGAGTTAGAATTGATGGTGCGCCGCGAAGATCCTTGGATTAAGGCGAGAGGTGAGTTGCCAAAAGATGAACCTTCTCATGCTATTATTTCTAAGGAATCAATGAAAGAATACTACAAAACCCGTGTCATCGAAGAAACCTAAAAAGGCAGATATACGCCGCCAGCCATCCTTATCTAGTATCAAGCGTCAAGATGTAAAAATACCCGAAGGAATTAGCTTTTCTTTCAGGTATTATCAGGATGACAAAGATAAATTTTCACTAGCCGGCCGAGATTATAGATATCTAGCCCCTCTATTGAGAAGGCTACGGGATTTATCACAATTGAACTCTCAAGAAATCATCAATAATCAGAGTAAAAGCCTGCGCTGTCATGGGATAGCATGGCAAGATACAACTGAACCGAATGGTTTCGGAATTCCCAATGAAGCTATGCTAGTAAATATCCCTTACCAGTTTCAAATATCTGCTAATGAATACGGTAGGGTGCATGGATTTTTTAGTGAAAATATTTTTTATATTGTTTGGCTAGACCCAGACCACAATCTTTATAGTTGAAATGATCATAATTTTTGGGCAGTCAATCGATGTGATCTCAGAATACGGTTCAGTTAAAAAGCTAATTTATTCGCGCGCACATTAGTTCACCGATAACTGTCATAGTCTCTGCGATTGCTTCGCTAAGAGCTCGCAATGACATTATCGTTAACTGAACCATATTGTGTTATATCATATAATAAAAAATTTATTTAGTCAAGATTTTTATGGGTATTTTGGCGATTCGAGCGGACGAGAGAGTTAAGGAGATTCATTTTACAGAAGAAACAATTAGTGTTGATTTAATGGATGGACGAACCATTATCGTGCCTTTGATTTGGTATCCAAGATTGTTTAATGCAGCTCCCAAGCAAAGAGTACAATGGGAAGTATGTGGAGGAGGCTATGGCATTCACTGGGAAGAAATCGATGAAGACCTCAGTACAGAAGGAATGCTGCGAGGATCACCGGCTCCGAAGCCCCGGTAGGGTGCGTCGCCCTGAAAAATCCCCAAACAAGATCGTACATTCTGATAGCGACGCACCACACAATACTCAGGTGCGTCGCCTCACAAATCTCCCATTATCCATCAAAAATATGACAATGACGCACCCTACAAAACAGTGTAGAGTGCATCGCGTACCTTACATGAATTTAATTAAGTATGCCGATCGCCCTCAACCCCCATTTGTCTTTCTTTTCGTCAAAAGTTTTCACAACAGCAACATTAACTTTTTGCTCGTCCTGCAACTGACAAGCTAATTCAGAAGGAACATAAATATCATCTACAAACCCAAAACCTCTTGGATGCGATCTAAACCGACCAGTTTTATGAGACACACTATCAAACAGCTTACCTGATTCACGTTTCTCCACCGCAACAACTGTTAAGCGATCGCCACTATCATCAACAGTCACCGTCACTGGATCGCCCAGTCCCAGATTTAAGTTTTTCAGCATTCCTCGCTCTGGACTAGCAAGTTTTTCAGATACACCATTATAAAGCCATCCAAATTCGACCATCATCTTTCCAGATTTTGCCACAAATGTCTTCAGATAGTTAGCATGAGATCGCGGGCAATTTTGCCAGATCACCTTTTCTGCATCAGCAGCTATATTTGCTAACACTTCCTCCGCGTTAGACAAATTTCCTGCACGATTGTACCAACTAGCAGTCAAAAGATTGCGGAGGGATTCGGGGACTTTCCATCCGTTATTGTTACGAATAGTAAAAGCTCGATCGGCAGCCCATTTAGCAACTTTTTCTTGGCCTCTATTTGCGGCGAGTCGGCTGAGATCCTCAAAAACGCCAACACCAAAATTTTCATCCCTGGAAGTCAAACACGCTTTTGCACAAAGTGCTAACGCTAGTGCCGGATCGGAAGGTTCCACGACTTTAGCTAATGCGCGCCACGCCCAATCATCGTTACGCTTCTGCTTCACAAAGGAAACAAGCAGTTTTTGAGCTTCTGACGATCGCCCTAACTGATGGAATAATAAAGCCTTACGATAATTTAGCCATTCAGGTTTTTGAGGATTTGTGCGATCGAGTGCAACATCTATCAGTTGAACAGCAAAATTTTGTAATTCTGTTGAATCAGGATACTCTTGGACTGTCAATTCGCAAGCAATCTTTCCCACAACTCTTGCTGTTTTCTCAACCAATGACTCAAAAACTTTACTGTCTTTACCAGTAGAAACCTGAAAATCTTCCTCTCGAAAACTGTCAATACCAGCCCATTTTATGAACTTGGGTAAAAACTTGAGTTCCTGTGGATATCGAAGGATTTGGGATAGCAAAAGACTAAAAAGTAAATCAGGTCGTCGCAGCAGCTTGAGTTTGTAATACTCTCCCAATATTTCCCTGAGTTGGCTAATAGACATATTTGTCTCTATCGATTGAGATTGCTTAGCAGCCTCTACCAGTTTTTTCACTTTTTCATAGAGAACCCAACCAATACTGTTAGCAATCTTTTCGTCGTTTGGGTGCTCTTTCAGTAGTTCGTACCCTCTGGAGTACGCCAGATCTATCTGTCCAGCTTTTCTCAAGTTAGTGATTTCTTCGCTTAAATTCGACATTATTTTAACTCCAGTGCGCTCCGAACTAATTCTGCGATTTCTAAATTTGTGTACCCAATTGGGATAACTCTTGTAACCAAACCATCTCCAGCGTAAAAAACTTGCATTTTCAGCGAGCCAATTTCTGATTTAAGATAGTAAGTTTCCTGGAATTTATGGTGTTCAATTCCCTGAATCGCTATTTTGTGTTCGTCTAGTTTTGGTTTAATTAAATCGTGAACTATTTGCTGAAATTCATCCTCAAATCGCAGATTTGATGATGTGATAGCATTGCGAACTATGTGGGCAAATTCAACAGGGTCAGATTTAACCTCTTTAATTTCCGCCACTTGAAAATTTTTCTTATAATACAAACGTAGAGAAC
>JBBSNU010000549.1:0-3944 GCA_038260455.1 Chroococcales cyanobacterium
CGAAAATTTAATAAATTAAACATCTGCCACACTTCTTTGTTTCCAGAAGCTGCGAGGTAAAGAGAGGCTTTTCCTCACCTCAGAAGCACGATCGGGATCTTTCTGGTAGCGAGCAATATCTCAGGATCGAAAACTTAATAACTTAAGTACCTCCTACATTCCTCGCTCCTGTAAGTTGCGAGATAAAAGGAGGCAGAGCCTCCGGATCTGCATTACCAGGCAGAGCCTGGTAACGAGCAATTGCTTAAGTTATTAAATTTTTATTCCTCAGTTACTCCCAACTTTTTTTAATTTCTCGCCGATAGCGGGGATGACAGGGTGTTCCCGTACAAACAAAGCTGGCTGGCATATTTTTAAAGACGCTGCTGCGAGCTCCAATTAAAGCGTTGGCACCGATTTCGACACCGGGGCCAATGAAGCAGTCGGCGGCAATCCAAACGCCGTTATTTATGATAACAGATGCTGTGATTAAGCCGAAGGCTGGGTCTTGGGGGTCGTGGGTGCCGGTGCAAAGGTAACTTTTTTGAGAAATAACGCAGTGTTTGCCGATCGCAATTCGATCGAGACTGTACAATACAACATCGTCGCCGATCCAACTGCAATCACCGATTTCTATTTTCCAGGGATAGGTAAAACGAGCCGTGGGGCGAATCACCGCACCGCGACCTATTTTTGCTCCAAATAACCGCAGCAGCCCGCTTCTGAGGCTATTACAAGGGTGTGGAGTGAGGGGAAATGCGATCGCCTGTACGAACCACCACAGCAAAATTAGCCAACCAGGCCGGCCGCGATCGAAATGGGATTGGTTGTACAGCCGCAAATCAATTAAAGATTCGCCTGTCAAAGTATTTGACTGATTCTCGCCAATTGGTGGATAATTTATTGCAGTATCTGGGGAATTAGCAATAGAAGGTAGTGGTTCCGGGTCGGGAGTTGGCGGATGAGAAGTCATACAACTCAAATATATGAATTTAGGTTCGTAGTGAGGACTTTAGTCCTTCATGAATGCGGACTAAAGTCCTCACTACGAACCTGTTATAGTTGATTTAATGTTTAATGGAAAATGGAATTTTAATTCAAGGACTGCTGCATGATATTTCCGGTTAAGGACAATTTGGATTTTGAGAACAAAAAAGCGTTAGCTCCTTCGAAGCGATCCGAAGGAAAGCCCGCCCCTACGGGGGCTACGCCAACGAAGAGGATCGCCCGCTGCGGAAATTCCCAGTCAAAAATTGGCAAAGTGCGACTGTTACAGACAGCATTGGTACTGCTAAGCAGCTTTTTTGTAGCAGAGTTAATCGCTGCGATGAGTTCTCACAGTTTGTCCCTGCTGGCGGATGCGGGTCACGTCCTTTCAGATGTGGCGGCTTTGACGATAACTTTGGCCGCGACTTGGTATTCGTCGAGGAAAACCGGAAAAGAAAGAAATGTGCTTCATGCTTCGGCCTTGCCCGATCGCCCAGAAATAATTGCTGCTTTAGTAAATAGTATCAGTTTAGTGGCGATCGCCCTTTGGATTGCTGTCGAGTCGATCGACCGATTGCTGTCCCCAACTCCCGAAGTAGAAGGACTCCCGATGTTAATTACCGCCATTGTCGGTTTAAGCATCAACTCAATTAATGCTTTTTGTCTGCATTCTTGCTGTCACGGCGACCTCAACCTGAAAAGCGCCTTTCTGCACGCAGTTGCCGACATTTGCTCCTCAATAGGGGTAATTGTAGCAGCGATCGCCGTGGCTTGGCTGCACTGGAACTGGGCTGACGGCTTGATTAGCTTGTTGGTGTCCGGGGCGATCGTTTTATTAACCCTGCCACTTTTAATAGAAAGTATCCGTTTGCTGCTGGGTAACGTCTCAGCTATTTCCGAAATTCAACAACCTTGCGATTGCCAAAACATCAGCGCCGAAAAATTACTTTTCCCCTCACTAGAAGAACTTATTAAATAAAAAATTCTCGATTTTATCCGTTTTCCAATCAGGAAATTATCTGCATTTATCCGTGCTGCATCTGCCTGGATCAGCGGTCGCTTTATCGATCGCAAAATTAGGCAAAAAATCTCAAAATCACTCAAGCCAATTAGTGCCAATTTTACCAATCCCGGCAAAATATTAAGGCGATTTAACTTCCGTTTCCTGACTTCTCACTACAGGCGCAGGTAAGGGAGGCTCAGGTTCTGCCACATTCAACTGACCGCCGCAGCAGCTCAATTCATAAAGTTTGGCATTAATTTGATATTCGTACTGACTCAATAACCTTGCATAAACATACCCAGCTTTTCCATCCAAAAAGCCTAACTGAATGAAGTAAAATAAAATAAATCTCAGCATTGGTTTAAAAGGCAGCCTCACCCAAACTTTTTTGAGGAATCGCTTCCGCTGTACGGCATCTCCAAATAAGTGAGCGCCAATAGTGCCGCTGTCGTCGCGCCCTTCAATAATATTGTAATAAACGCGAGCTTCCCAATTAGAATAGCGGTTGTGCCGTTCTATCCAGTGAAATAAATCGCGGTAATCCTCGTGGATCATGTCATTTTTTAAGTAGCCGACTTGACCACCTAAAATGACGTGTTCGTGAACTTCGTTGTCGCCAGTATTGGGGACGGATTCAGTGCCGAGATTTTCGTAACGGCCTTTTTGATGCTTGAACAAACGCAAATTCCAGTCGGGATATCGGCCGCCGTAACGCAGCCATTGACCTAAAAAGAAGACTTTGCGGTTGAGGTAGTAGCCGTCAAAATTGGGGTCTTCGATCGCCTGCGCGATTTCGTCCCAAAGTTCCGGCGGAATGCGCTCGTCGCAATCGACAATTAATACCCATTCGTTGCGAAAGGGCAGATTGTCCAAAGACCAATTTTTCTTTTTCGGCCAGCGGTTGTCGAAGTAAAACTGCACTACTTTTGCGCCGCTACTGATGGCAATTTCTACCGTGCGATCGCTGCTTTGGGAATCAACCATGAAAACTTCGTCCGCCCTGGCAATGCTGGCCAGACACGCAGGTAGATTAAGTTCTTCGTCTTTTGCCGGAATGAGAACCGAAACCGGAATCTTGGATGAACTAGAGGTCATAATCGATTGCTTGAACCTGAATGCGGTGGAGTTGTTGTGGTTGAAGTGCGATCGGCCCGGTAGCGCCGACGACTTGAACAGCAAGTGATATTGCCTATAGCCTAATGCCTGCTGGTCGATTTCGGTAGAAAAATCAGGCCGCGGAGGGCTGCACTCAAATAACCGATTTGACCCCAAGCAAAAACGAAATTTTCAAAGCGCAGCCCTGGATCTCTGATGTATTTCAAAGATTTGTAGACACCCCTCAGTATTCTTTCACCGCCCCGTCCAAGCTGAGCAATACCGGCTCGATCGCACAATTGTTCCCGATAGCACTCGCTGATGCCTTGCCACCAACCGCGCTCTAGAAACCAAGCTTTGTTGAGCCGTTCTGGGGCAACATTGTGCATCACCAACGCGGACGGCAGATAAATTACTTGCCAACCTAACTCTAATGCTAATTCTGTGGCGCGCAATTCTTCATTTGACAGCAACTTTTTGCCTACTCTACCGAGTTTGACATCGAAGCCGCCAATTTGTTCGAGAAAATCGCGCCGGATCGAGTAGTTTACACCCCTGGGAGTCAAACCGGCAGCAGTCACGTACTGCCAAGTATCGCCTAAATCGTACAAGCCCAAGTTTTGGGCCAATCCGGGCGACAGCCACTGGGGCGGGGAGACTCCATCAGGCCACAGCAAGTTAACTTTGCCGCCGGCTACGGCTAGTTTTTGATTGCTTTGATAAGCGGCGTGGAGCTCCCTGAGCCAATTAGACTCGGCAATAGCGTCGTCGTCGAGATAAGCTAATATGTCGCTGCGAGCTTGCTTAGCGCCGGTGTTCCGGGCGAATGACAGACCGATTTCGGGTTCCCAGACGTACTTGAGGCGGCGATCGCCCAGTC
>JBBSNU010000550.1:0-3939 GCA_038260455.1 Chroococcales cyanobacterium
TTCACCGTTCAAAGTGGCATAAAGATACTTTCCCTTGGGGTCTATTGTCAGATGACGCGGCGCATTGCCAATATTTCTCAGCCATTCTACCGAAAAATCTATCAGATTTACTTTCGCAATATCCGAAGAACCCATGACGGCTATATAGGCATTCTTTGAGTCAGGAGTTACCGCAATACCCCGAGGATATGCACCTAGTTTGATCCGCTCGACTTCGAGATTTTTATTGATATCAACTACGCTCAAATCCCAACTGCACCAATTGCTGGCGAGGGCGAAGCGATTGTCAGGCGAAACAGCATTGAATTTGGGAACAGCACCCACAGGAATTACGTTTTCTATTTTTAACGTTTCGGTATTGATGCGGTAGAGGAAACTTTGGTCGTGTTTGGCCGATGGAGAACATCTATCACTCCCCGGATTGTCGAACCCCTTACCGTACATTTGATAGTTGGATACGTAGGCATATTTGCCGTCTGTTGAAAAAGCAGCTTCTACGGGAGAACCTCGATAATTGCCTTTGAATTTAGCAAAGCCGAACTTGGACAAGTTTATTGTATCGGGAATAGTCTTGACTAATTTAAAGTTCCTGTCGTAAACTGTGATTGTGTGGCTGTACATCATGTTTTGAGCAAAAAACAAACCGGCTCCTGAATAAACTATTGATTTCGGCGATATTTTGCCGTAAATGGTTTTTTTCAAGGTCATTTTTCGGGGAGCATTTTCGGGATTTTTTGCCAGCTTTTCGGGTTGGGATTCAGTTATTTTTCCCTCCGATTGTTTCGCGGAATTTTCTGTTTTAAATGGTGGTAAAAATGGTTCTTGAAAAAAAGGTTTTTTGGGCTGGTTTTTAGTTGTATCTTCGAGTTTGTTGGTGTTTTCTGTGGTGCTAGGCGATGGGAAAGGTTGATTGTCTTGGGGATAGCTAGGCCGATCGTACTTTGACTGTGTTTTGTCGGCAGGTTGATTGTCAGCTAGAGCGCTTTCCGGTTTAACGTTAAGTGCTGACAAGGTTTGGGGGCCGACAATTCCGTCAATTTTCAGGTTGTTGTCTGCTTGGAACTTTTTCACAGCAGCTTGGGTGATGGAGCCGTAAAATCCTGTTGGTTTCCTGCTAAAATATCCTGCGTCTTTCAGTGTTTTCTGGAGTTCGGCAACTTCTGGGCCTGAATCGCCTTTTTTGATGGCCAGGGCGGGATTGACTATATTGAAAATGGTGAGAGCGATCGTAAAGAAAAGTAAAGGAGCCAAGGCTAAATTTAGGTGTTGTGTCGAGTTGGGCGATCGAGTTTGAGGCGCAGGCGTTTCCCAAGTTTCAGCTAAATGCAGGTACGCTAATCCGTCCATAGTTTTTACCAGGTATTTTGGATGCTATAGCACTCCTAAATGATTTATGGGACTATTCGCGATCGGGATCTGCCTGGGAACCAGTTATAATACCATGCGTGCAAAATAAGTGCTACATAGAACCCCCCCAACCCCCCCTTGTTAAGGGGGGGCTAGAACTTCATATATAGCAAGTATTTATTAAATTGGTATAAATTAGTCCTGGACGCACGAGTGGTGAGAAACCGGGTTTTTGGCGAAAATACTGCATCTAGGCTTTTAATCTCGATAAAAACCAGGTTTCTGTGGTATTAATGCGTAATTCCTGATAATTAAACCTAGAATAAAATCTCCGAGCCGTGTTTAATTGTGTAAGCAAGATAGGAGCGACTAATGTTGAGCGAGGAAGAAACAACAGCAGAATCGGCGACAACAAAAAACCGCCAGATGGTGCTGTGGGAAAGTGATGGCGGACTTTGCCAGCGGGCTTGGGTAGAAATTGATTTAGCAGCTTTAACTCACAATGTAAAACAGCTTAAAAATCTCTTATCTCCCCAAACGGAATTGATGGCAGTTGTGAAGGCGGATGCTTACGGGCACGGTGCTATTGCAGTCAGTAAAACAGTATTGCAAGCTGGTGCTAGTTGGCTTGGTGTTGCGACGATTCCCGAAGGCATAGAATTGCGAGAAGCTGGGATAGAAGCGCCGATTTTGCTGTTGGGGGCAACTCATACAGCGGCGCAGGTAAGGGCGATCGCCCAATGGCACTTGCAGCCCACTATTTGTACTGCTAAACAAGCCCTAAATTTTTCCGAAGTTCTCGTCAGTCTCGATCGCTCTTTGCCGGTTCACGCTAAGTTAGATACGGGAATGTCTCGGTTGGGTACGCCCGCGTCGGAAGCAACAGAATTTGTGCAATTAGTCAAGCGGTTGCCCAATTTAAAATTAGCTAGCATTTACTCTCACTTGGCGACAGCCGACAGTCCCGATACCGCCGTGATGACTGTTCAGCACGATCGCTTTAAACAGGCGATCGAGCAAATCCAAACAGCAGGAATTAACCCCCCCCGCCTACACTTGGCAAACTCGGCTGCGGCCCTGACTGACCCCGATTTACACTACGATTTAGTGCGAGTCGGTTTGGCTACCTACGGTATTTATCCAGCTCCTCACTTGCAGTCGATCGCTTCTTTGCAGCCCGCAATGCAGGTAAAAGCCCGGATTACTCAAGTCAAAACAATTGCAGCAGGCACCGGTGTCAGTTACGGCTATCAATTTATCGCCTCGCGGCAGACACAGATTGCGGTAGTTGGCATCGGCTATGCAGATGGGATTCCGCGCAATCTTTCTAATAAAATTAAGGTTTTAGTTAGGGGCAAATTTGTGCCGCAAGTCGGAGCAGTGACGATGGATCAATTAATGCTGGATGTCTCCGCAATTCCCGATTTAGAAGTCGGCGAAGTGGTGACTCTGTTGGGCAAAGATGGGGAAAATGAAATTACTGCCGACGATTGGGCCGCAATTTTAGGAACTATTTCTTGGGAAATTCTCTGCGGTTTTAAACACCGATTGCCCCGCGTTGCGGTAAACTCTTAACTAGGACGATTAGACGGCGGTTGAAACCGCGTCTACACAAACGATGTCCGCCTGCGCGGACTGAATAAAATCATGTAAAACGTAATTTTAACCGCCTATTCTTCAACCCCTCTGAGCTCGGGTTTTGTTTGTATAGGCGCGGTTTCAACCGCAGGCTTTATATAGTATAATTTCGATGGAACCAAATTTGATATTACCAATTACCAATTACCAATTGACATGAAATTGCTCAGCGCATTTATACAAATAGCTCAAAGTATGCCCCTAGATTCAGAAAGAATACAGGCAATGCAAGTCGCCCAAGAATTCTCGAAAAAGTTCGTAGAATTGGGGTTTAAAGTTGTACCTCAAGTGCTGTGGGCGATCGGCATTTTGTTAATTACGCGATTTGCGATCGACGTTGCGGGGCGCGTGAGTCGCCGAGCTCTGAGCCGCACCGAGGCCACGCTGCGGAAATTCTTGGTTCAAGCTGCAGAAATTACGATTTTGATTGTCGGCGTAGTCGCGGCTTTGAGTCAGTTGGGAATTCAAACTACTAGCGTGGTGGCGGTGGTGGGTGCGGCGGGTTTGGCGATTGGCTTGGCGTGGCAAAATACTTTGTCGCACTTTGCTGCTGGGGTAATGTTGATTAGTTTGCGGCCTTTTGAAGTGGGAGATGCCATCGAAGCTGCGGATGTTAAGGGAGTTGTCGATAGTATCGGGATTTTTTCAACAACTGTGGTGACGGACGATCGCATAAAAATTATTGTCCCGAACAATCAGCTATTTAACGGTACACTGAAAAATACCACGGCAATGGGAACGAGGCGAGTAGACATGAAAATTGATATTGGCGATCGGGCGATCCGTCCAACGATGGCTGAGTTATTAGAAATTGCCCACTCTCACCCGCTGGTGTTGGAAAATCCGCCCCCGACTTGTTTGGTAGCCGAGATTACTCCAGATACAACTATTTTATCTCTCCGGCCTTGGTGCGCGTCGGTGGCCTACGAACAAGTGCGATCGCAAGTTCAAGAA
>JBBSNU010000551.1:0-3938 GCA_038260455.1 Chroococcales cyanobacterium
ACCTTCAAATTCTCTCTGGGAGTGCAGCCGCTGAAAGGCTCCAAACAGCCGATCGGCATATTCCATCGGAAAACCTACCCCGTTATCCTTGACAAAAATAGTTCCGTCAGGTAAAGCATCAATCACTATTATAGCCGGAGTGCGTCCGCGGCTGAACTTGACAGCGTTGTCGATCAAGTTGCTGAACACCTGTTGCAGCAAGGTAGGATCTCCCATCACCCCTGGCAAATCTCCCACGGTAAATTCAACTTTGCTGTCGGGAGTTTCGACCGGTTCTGCCGCAGTCCGGGGTTTACTCAATTTAATCGCAGTTTGTACCAAACGGGCAAGATCGATCGGAATTTTGATTAACTCAGTGCGCCCCACCCGCGAAAGAGCCAGCAAACCATCAATCAACAAGCTCATTTTTTGGCTGCTGTCCTCAATTATTTCGATGTAATGAACAATTTTAGGATCGTTCAAGACCTCAGTTGATGTTAAGCGCTGTTTCAAAGCACTAACAAAACCTGAAATATGGCGCAAAGGAGCGCGGAGGTCGTGGGAAACCGAGTAGCCAAAAGATTCTAATTCTTGATTGACAACCTCTAATTGCTCCGTGCGTTCCGACAAAGCTTGTTTCGTCTTTATCAACTCAGTGATATTGCGAGCAGTGCCAATTAAAGCATAAACCTCGCCGTCGAGATTCCTCAGAGGAATTTTAAAAGTGTCGAAATAAACAGTATCACCAGAAATCACCAAATTTTCCTGGTAGTGGATTGTCTGGCCGGATACAAATACTTGCATATTTTCCAAGTAAAATTGTTCTGCAAGTTGCCTTGGATAGCATTCATCAATAGTTTTGCCCTGCATCTGCTGCCTGCTGTCGAAACCGGAAAATTCGGCAAGACGCCAGTTGACAAAAGAGAAGCGCATATTCTCACGTTCTACCACAAAAATAAGATCGGGTAAAGCATCAAAAAAAGTCTCTAATTCGGCGGTACGCAGGGCTACTTGAGTTTCTAAAGTTTCGTTAAGCTGTTTGAGTTCTGCTTCGGCTCGTTTGCGATCGCTGATATCTTGACCGATGCTGATAAATGTGCCGTCGGAGAGGCGAACGTTTGCCCAAGTAGTGTCTAGAATTCGCCCGTCTCTAACTTTAATTTTGAAGTCGCCCCACTTCTGAGTTGCTGCTTGGATGAAGTCCAAGACGTATTGGCGGTATTCCGGCTCAGGATAAAATTCTGCCAACATATCGCGGTTTTTGGTTTCTGCAAAACTCCAGCCGAGCACTTGTTCCCAGTGGCGGTTTACCAAGCTTAATTCACCCTGGGAATCTAAGAATGTCAGCATGACTGGCACGTTGTCGAAGATTGTTTGCAGCAATTCGTTTTGCTGTTTTAAGGATTCTTCGGCTTGTTTGCGATCGGTAATGTCGAGTACGGAACCGATTACTTCCTTCATTTTTCCCTCGGGAGTTCTTTTGAAGATGGTCGATCGATCGTGAACCCAGTGCCATTCTCCATTTTTGTGTTTTATCCTGTAGTCGATGTCATCGATTTCGTGGAGGTTGGCGCTGTTTTCCAGCCGCTGCATACCAGCAATTAACTTCGGTATATCATCGGGGTGAACTAAGCTAGATATAGCTTCTGTACCCATGTCTTGCACTTCTTGGGGAGTGTAGCCCAGCATCGCTGTGAATGCTGCATTTGCATAGATATTTTGCTGTGCTTCTGTGTCGTAGATGTACAGAAAGTTGGGGATAGTTTTAATGATGCTTTCTAAAAGTTCTTGCTGTTTTTGTAGTTCAAATTCGGCTTGTTTGCGATCGGTTACGTCCAGCACAAAACTCACCCCTAATTCCTGCGAACCTTCTAACAATGCAGAGCCTAGGAGCACCGGAACGCGGCTACCGTCGGCTCGGATGTATTCTTTTTCAAAAGGGGTAGTTATGTTGTTAGCTGCCACTTCTGCAAGTTTTTCTCCGTCGAGGCTGCGGTACTCTGGCGGTGTCATTGTTTGCCAGCCAATTTTTTGGCAAAAAAAATCGTCTCGCGTGTAGCCTACTAGGTTTAAAAAAGCTTGATTGGCATCGGTAATCTCGCCGTTAATGTTCCAAAAAATAATCCCGATCATGTTAGAATCAACTACGCGCCTAAATCGAGCTTCGCTTTGGCGCAACTGAGCTTCGACTTGTTTGATTTCTGTGATGTCGCGGGCGATCGTTAAAACTGTTTCTACTGAATTATCCTTAGCCAATTCTGGAATAATTCGACATTGATAGTATTTTATCCCGTCGGGAGTGGGAAAATTAAATTCGATAGTTTCTTGTTTGCCGACGCTAAAAACTTTGACACAGGCTTCGTCCCACAGGTTGCAAATATCGGGGGGAATTCCTAATTCTTTGTTACTTTTGCCGATAAATTCTGAGGGAGATTTTGCGGTGGCTCGTTCGATTTCTTTGTTGACGTAAAGGTGGCGCATTTGTCGATCGAACCGCGCTATGATATCGGTAGAATTTTCGGCGAGCGCGCTAAATTCCTGTTCGCGCTGGTGAAGTTCTTGTTGAGTGCGGTGTTGTTCGGTTATGTCTCTAGCAAAAGAGAGAATTGAAACTAATGTTCCCGATTCATCAATGAGTGCAGAATTGTACCATTCGCAGTAAATTACCGAGCCATCTTTGGTATAGTTGCGGTTGTGGCAAACGTGGCGGGGTTCTTTGTTCTGTAACAGTTGATTTGTGAGTTCGCACACTCGATCGAAGTCTTCTGGATAAACTATTGACCATTCGTCCCAGTATTTGCCGATTACTTCTGCTGTACTCCAGCCAAATATTTGTTCGGCTATTGGCGACCACCGCACTACCCGACCTTCCCTATCCCACTCTATAACTGCCAAGGGCGAGTTTTCTAAGTGAAATTCCCGCCGCGAGTTGGCTTGTTTTATTTTAGTTTGAAGTTGCTGGCGCAGTTGCTTGGCTTTGGCAAATCGCTCGCCGAGCTCCTGTGCGTTTGCTTGGTGGGCTTTGGCTATCTGAGCAATAGTTTCTGCTGTTTGTTTTTCGAGTTCGTCCCAAGCGATTTGGAGGGCAGATTCTGCCTGCTCTAGCTCACTGATGCTGTTCTGAAACTGTGCGGTACTTTCTACAGGAATTTCAGGCATGGTTTGGATATTCAGGCAAGTGTTTGTTTAAAAAACTTAATTGAAAGTTTAAAAACTAAAAATATGCAATTGCTGGTTAAATTATACATTTTAAATCTTTGATTGGTGCGCGGAGCCGGTGGTTGGAGACGGGAGGCTCTATATAGCATTTCTCAAAAATGTGAGGAGTCAGTTGATTTTAGATTTTAGATTTTAGATTGAAGAATTGAGGAATTTATCGATTTTAGATTTTAGATTGAAGAATTGAGGGATTGAAGAATTGGGGGATTGAAGAATTGGGGGATTGGGGAATTGGGGGATTGGGGGATCGATACCTCCTATGAGAGCTCCAACTGCTATATTCTCGCACAGGGTTGCGGTTTGGGGGCGATCGCGATAGCAGGGCGGTTACGGGCTCGCTGGCGATCGCGAAGCTGTAGTCATACCAATTTCATAAAGTAGCGCTAGATATTACCCCCCCCAACCCCCCCGCGAGTTCGGGGTGGCTCAGAATTCATCTATAGCATATCTTTAGAAAAATGGTATAAGGCGTTGGCGCTGCCGATCGCACGGCGGTTAGAAACCCGGTTTACAGTTCCTTGCAGTCATCCCAAGCGCGTTGGGTAGGCGGTTGCAACCGATATTTTTTGCCAGCCCTGCCGGTGTGCAGTGAAAACCGCCCCTAGCCTACAAATAATCTCAAGCCAGTTCGTCAATAAAAAGCTAAAATAAAATGTAAAGTTATTCAGTCTTTATAGGTCGCGTATGACTGCTGCTACATCAGTTAAAACTCAGTACGAAGCTGTTATCGGTCTCGAAAC
>JBBSNU010000552.1:0-3922 GCA_038260455.1 Chroococcales cyanobacterium
AATTTACCGGACACTATTCTATTTTGCGGACTAAAGTCCGCACTACGAACCTTTGTTAGATCGGTTAATTTACCGGACACTATTCTATTTTGCGGACTAAAGTCCGCACTACGAACCTTTGTTAGATCGGTCAATTTAGTTGAAACTGGTGCAATATAGCGGTTCTCAAAAAAGTGAGGATAGCCCTATGCCCTATGCCCTATGCCCTATGCCCTATGCCCTATGCCCTATGCCCTATGCCGGATAGTACCTCATCTTTCTGAGAAAGGCTATATCTCAGATATAACTCACGTCATTAGCTACTGGGCCCTCCTTACAGCTAGATTGGTTGTTTAGGGCACTACGAAGTGGTAATGCCTTTCTCTGACTGAGGGAGCTCGCACTACGATGTTGAGGCGGCGGCTGGGAGGTAAAATCCCTTGAATCTTGAAGTTGCCCTCTCGATCGATCTTAATCGCTTCGTTGTTGACATAAACTATGTCGATCGGGTTAATTTGACCGCTGAGGCGATAGATATTGCCGCTGAGTCTGAACAAACTGCGGATTTGGAGTTCTGCTAGGCGAGGGCTTGCTGAGGCGGGCGTGGGAGGAGATTGAGAGAAAATTGTTGTCGCGCTGCCACCGTTGACAACTACTTCGGAGTCGGTGCTGCCGGATACTGCGACGGCACCTTCAATAGTTTCGACTGCGGTTTTGCCGTCGATGACGCTGACTCCAAAGGATGTGCCGCGGACTCCTGCCACGCCTTCGGGGGTTTCTACCCTGACTGGGGCGGTTCTGGCAGATTTTGCTTGGGCAATTTGACGAGAGTTACCGAGTCCGCTGAAGCTATTGAGGGCGGCGATTTGGTTCGGCGGGATAATTGTTGAGGTGTTGGCTGCGGGAGTTGCCGCATTTGTTTTGCTGAGGGACAACCTGACTCGCCCCCTGCTGACAAAAATGGCTGTCTGTTTTTCGCCGCCTGCACTGCTTGACAAATTGGATATTCTGACTGCGGTGTTTTCGGCAACTTCCACGATACCGATGTTGTTGTCGATAGCTAAACGGGCTGTGGAATCTGCGCCGGTGATGATTTCGTCTCCGGGCTCTGTGAGTCGATCGCCCGCGACTGCCTGCCGCCCTTTAAAGCTGACTGTACCGCGAATTTCTGTAATTTCGATCGATCGTCCCGCCGCTGTTCCCTGAGCGTTTATGGTTGCTGCTGGGGATGGATTCGCCGCCGATTCTGCCGGATTTTTTGGATATGTTGAGTCGATCGGCCGTGCTGGCGGTCGAGACTCTGAGACAATTTTAGTAAAGTTTGACTGCTCTTTGAGGGCTGGAGAGAGCGGACTGGCGATCGTCCCGTTCCATGCCGGCAGACAGGCCAGCACAGCCAAGGACAAACTTCTGAACGGAATTTTGCTCGATCGCCAGCACGTAAAAATTTTCTTCATAATTTCTATTTTGTCATGTTGAAGTTCCTAGACTTCATTTCCTTTATTAGACTCCCTAAATCCGGCAATCGTTCCACTTTTTATTCTGTCAAACTGCCGCCAAAATAAGCTTTCTCAGCATCAACGCTTACCATTAAATCTTCTGTTTATTGTCAAATTTTAGTAAATTTTTACAACGTGCCAGTTTACTAAACTCCCACCTTCGGAAAATTTGGTATTCCAGACTCAAAGTCTTTTATAGCAAGATGTTGCGCCTATGTCAAGGTTCATAGATGAGTATTTATATATAGCAAACATAAAATTTATTACTGCTAGTGAATGCTTTTTGCCTTCGGCCGGAAGGATGAATAATTGGGTAGAAATCCTGTAATTGTGCCAGTTAATAAAAAGATTTCTTTTGCTAAGCGATAAAAAATAATTATCGGTAGCGGTGCGGCTGGGTCTGGCGAGTGAAGTTTGCTGCTGTGGAACCGTAGCTCGTCGGCGCTCGCGACAGGGGGAACTCCGACTAGAATACCGTCTTTTAGGGAAAGTTGGTCGAAATTTCGATCGAAAAATCATCTGGAGCGATCGGTCTGCTGGTGTTGCTGTTCGATCGAGTCCAGCAAACTGTAAAATGGACGCTTGTATAGAGGTTATGTAGAGCAGGAGAACAATTTCAGTGGCAATAGAAGTAGGTCAGAGAGTTAAGGTGCGCCGTCTCAGAGATCGGATACCTGCAAATATCGTGGGCAAGATCAAGGAGAATCCCATCGGCACAGTTGACGGATTCAGAATGGTTGACGGCAGTGGAGTAGGCGTGATTGTGAAGTTTGACGGTTTTGCGACTTGGTTCTTTGAAGATGAGCTAGAACCGGTGTAGCAAAAGTCAAGCCTAAAGTTTGGCTTCGGCCCCCATGTACGGGATGTCAAGGATGTAACGGATGCTGAGGTTCGAGGTTCGAGAGAAGAAGGAAAATTTTTTTCAAACTCCCCTTTTCCCTCACTCCCGTTCTCCCCAACTCCCGTTCTCTGACTGAGAGTTGCGGTGAAATGTTCACGTAGCAAGCTTGGGCGCGGACATAAAAACGTGCTATATTTTTCTCCCTAAAAAAACCCGCGCTGGCGGGTTTTAATTTGTTGGGAATTGGCTGGAAGTAAGAGCGGACTGGTAAGGGCTGGGCGGGTTGATATAATTGGTCGATAATTATCAAATATCAGGCGCGAAGGAGCCCTTACAAAATTTGAAATAATACAAGTCTGGTGCTACCCGACTTGATGTTAAAGCGATCGTTGACATCCTCCCGGGCGTGAACGCACGGGGATTCTAGAAATCACTTCCTAGACCTTTCTGTTTCATAGCAACTGCCATCAGACTTATGTCTATCCGGTCTTACGTTCGCTCCACAGACTTTCACCGCAAGCCCTGCGGCAAGTATATTTTGGGCGGCGTTGATATCCCGGTCGTGGTGAGTGCTGCATTTAGGGCAGTCCCATTCCCTCAGATTCAACGGCAACTTTTCCACAATGTGACCGCAGTTGCCACACCGCTTAGAACTCGGAAACCAACGATCGATCTTAATCAAAGTGCGATCGTACCATTTACACTTGTATTCAAGTTGCCTTACCAACTCACCCCAACTTGCATCACTGATAGAGAGGGCGAGTTTGTGATTTTTCACCAGATTCTTCACAGCCAAGTCTTCTACGGCGATGGTTTGGTTTTCTCTCACCAACCGAGTCGTCAACTTGTGCAAAAAATCTTGTCGCGCATCGCTAATTTCTGCATAAACTTTAGCGACTTTCAATCGAGCTTTTTCCCGATTTTTAGATGCTTTTTGCTTGCGAATCAATGCTTTTTGAGCTTTTGAGAGTTTGTGGCGTTTCGCCTTGAAACATGAGGGATTGGCAATTTTTTCACCCGTACTCAGAGCGATCAAACTCGTAATACCCAAATCAATCCCGACTGCATTAGGAGACTGGGGCAATGGTTCGATATCGAGATCCACCAACAGGGAAACACTCCAGCGTCCAGCAGGCGAGAGTCTCACCGTGACGCTAGAAGGTTCTGCACCTTGAGGGATAGCCCGACTCCAGCGGATGTTCAAGGGTTCAAGAGTTTTCGCCAGAAAAAGTTGACCGTCTCGCCATTTGAAAGCAGATTTGGTAAATTCTGCACTGCCGCCATTGCGCTTTTTCTTAAAGTTGGGGTATTTCGCCCGTCCTGCAAAGAAGTTAGAAAATGCAGATTGCAGGTGTCTCAACCCCTGCTGCAAGGGGACGCTACTAACGTCATTAAGGAAATCAAGATCCTCTTGTTTTTTCCATGCCGTCAACAAACTAGAGGTTTCGGTGTAGCCAACTCGCTCTTGCCGTTCGTACCATGCCTCAGTTCTGGCAGCGAGAGCGCGGTTGTAGACCAATCGAGTACAGCCCATCGTTCTCCGAAGCAAGGTTTCTTGCTCGGGAGTCGGATAGAAGCGGTACTTGAAAGCTTTTTGTGTCAT
>JBBSNU010000553.1:0-3915 GCA_038260455.1 Chroococcales cyanobacterium
ACCAACTTTTCAAGCACGTCCACTTCTGCTTGAGCTTCCTTGTTGTTGCGGGCTTGTTTGCGAGTGCGATCGAGCCGGCGTTCAATTTGAGCTAAATCTGCTAAGATCAATTCGAGATTGATAATGTCAATATCTCGCTGGGGATCGACAGAACCCGCAACGTGAATGATATCATCATCGTCAAAACAACGGACAACATGGGCGATCGCATCTACGGCCCGAATGTGAGACAAAAACTGATTTCCCAGCCCTTCCCCCTGACTCGCACCCTTCACCAAACCCGCAATATCGACAAACTCCATCCGCGTCGGCACAGTTTGCGCGGAATTGCAAATATCGCTCAGCACCTTCAGCCGTTCGTCTGGCACTGCCACGATACCGACATTTGGCTCGATCGTACAAAATGGAAAATTAGCAGCAGTCGCCTTGGCATTAGCCACCAAAGCATTAAACAAAGTAGATTTGCCAACATTAGGCAGTCCGACAATTCCGGCAGTAAGCATAGCTATTTAGAAACATATCACTTCACTGTCTCAAAATATCATAAGCAATAGCAATATATCTGACTTGTCCCTTCTAACTTCTAAAGCTAAGCTTGAATAAATATCGAACTTGAGGTAGATGGCTAAATGGTTAACAAGTTGTTAAGCAAAGTAAAGCTCGCTGCGGGGCTGTCGCTGCCCCTGTTAGCGCTGACAGCAGCTAGCGTTTTCGCTCAGATGGTCAACATTTCGGTGGTTAACAACAGCGGTAAGACGATGACAGCCGTCTATATGTCTCCTCCCGATAAGGATACTTGGGGAGAAAACGAGCTAGAGACCCCCATTGCCGATCGGGAAAAGGCAGATTTTGAGTGGAATCAAGCTGACTACGGTGGCTCGGATGCGGGCTGTGTTTTTGATGTCAGGGCCGAATACTCTGACGGCAAATCCACTGATTTGGATGCTGTTGACCTTTGTAAAGAGACTGCGCTCAACTTCAATTAATTGATAATTTAGACAAAAACCGAGTTTTTTCAAGTCTGATATTCATCAAAAAGATTGGAAACTTGGGAGAAACCGGTTTTTGCGATCGACCTCACAAACAATCTTAAATTTCGCGATCGACTAAAACCTAATTTAAATAGGTTCAGGAATTGTCTGAGGAATAGGCCCAGGAACCGTTTGAGGAATCGGAGAAGGTACAGGTTCCGGCACAGGTGCGGGAATTGGCTCAGGAAACGGCGCAGGAATCGGTTGTGGTACCGAGCCAGGCACCGGTGGCGACGAAGGAATTTCTGGCAGCCCCGGTTCAGTACCGGGAATCTGCGGGCCTGGAAACGGAGTAGGATTGGGAAAAATCATGTTAGTTTTTTGCTCAGCTAATAGAGATGTTTGTCAAACATTTTGTCGCCACTTCCAGCCATTTTTTAAAACAAAAACAACTAATGTGTGACATTGTTTAATTACCGTAAAATTTAATTGCAAGGATTGCAATTAAAGTCTTAAATTTATCTGCGTTCATCTGTGTTTGTCTGCCAACATCTGCGGTTGCAATGTTAATCAAATATTTAGGCGATGGTTGTACAATTATGCTAGATTAACAATAAATTACACATCTATCTAAATAGCGATAATTAACTGTTACGTCCGCCTATAATTATGCCTTGAGTATTAGGGAATATCCCAACCCAGATCCAGTGAGTCATCCCCAATCTAAAATCTAAAATTTAAAATGGTATAAGTGTGTCAGCACCAAACCCTCAACAACAAACACCGCTATTAGATGCCCTGCGCGATCGCACAAATCACCATCACAGCCCATTTTACGCCCCCGGACACAAACGCGGACAAGGCATCTCCCAGCAGCTAGTTGACTTATTCGGTGCCGCCGTATTTCGCTCAGATTTGCCGGAATTGCCGGAATTAGACAATCTCTTCAACCCAGAAGGTGCAATTGCGCGAGCTCAAGAGTTAGCAGCAGCAGCATTTGCAGCAGACTCAACTCGCTTTTTAGCAAACGGTTCGACTGGCGGAATCATCGCCGCCATTGTAGCGACTTGCGGGCCCGGCGATAAAATTATCTTGCCTCGAAATATCCATCAATCGGCGATTTCAGGCTTAATCTTATCTGGTGCAATCCCGATTTTTGTCAGTCCAGAGTACGATCGCGCTTGGGATATTGCCAACAGCATCACCCCAGAAGCCACAGCAGCAGCCCTAGAACAACATCCCGACGCGAAAGCAGTAATGATGGTCTACCCAACCTATCACGGCGTTTGCGGGGATTTGCGGGCGATCGCCCAAATTACCCATCAATACAACATACCGTTATTAGCAGACGAAGCCCACGGCGCGCACTTTAACTTTCACCCAAACTTACCAGAACCGGCCCTATCAGCCGGGGCAGATTTAACGGTACAATCAATCCACAAAACCCTCGGTGCAATGACACAAGCATCGATGCTGCACCTCAAGGGCGATCGGATAAATATCCAAAAACTCGATCGAGCATTGCAGCTAGTACAATCCACCAGTCCCAGCTACTTATTGTTAGCATCATTAGACGCCGCCCGCCAACAAATCGCCCTCCACGGCAAAGAATTAATGGCTCAAACTTTACTATTAGCAGACAAAGCGCGCGATCGTCTCAGTCAAATTCCAGGCTTATCAGTTTTAGAACCATCAAACACGCCCGGTTTTGCCACATTAGATCGAACGAGGCTAACAGTAAAAGTATCCGATTTAGGCATCACAGGATTTGTGGCAGATGAAATCATGCACTCGGAACTCGCAGTCACAGCAGAACTTCCCATGCCGCAACATCTCACATTTATTATCAGTTTGGGAAATACAGAATCAGATATCGAAAATCTAGTTAAAGCTTTCACAGTTTTAGCAGAAAGAAGCAAGTTCGACAGCGGATTTTATAGCGAATTTAACGGATTTAATAGCTCGATATTTAAGCAAGAAGCAACAAGCAAGAAGCAAGATTTTTCCCATCCCCCACTCTCCCCCTCTCCCATTCCCCCACTCTCCCCCCGCGAGGCCTTCTTTTCCCCGGCGGAAACCGTAGGAATAGACCAAGCGGTCGATCGCCTCAGCGCCGAACTCATCTGTCCCTATCCCCCAGGAATACCAGTTTTGATGCCCGGTGAAATCATTACCCCAGAAGCCCTTGACTACCTGCAACAAGTCCTTGCAGCAGGCGGAAAAATCACAGGTTGCAGCGATAGAGACCTCCAAACTCTCAAGGTTGTGCGACAGTAAATATGAAGGATTGGGGAGAAAGGGGAGAATTTCTATTTTTTCTGACTTCCAACTTCGGTCTGGCTTCAATCTAAAATCTAAAATCTAAAATCTAAAATATAACTATGCTTTGGCCCTACGTCACTCCTGGTATTCCCGATGACTTATTTGAACGTTTACCGGGAATTCCCATGAGTAAGCGAGAAGTCCGACTGCTGTTACTCTCCCACCTGCGACTGCAAGCAGATTCATTAGTGTGGGACATTGGTGCAGGTACTGGTACAATTGCTGTAGAAACAGGTTTGCTGTGTCCCAAAGGTCGGATTATCGCCGTCGAAAGGGACGAAGAAGTAGCCAGCTTGATTCGCAGAAATTGCGATCGATTCGAGCTCGACAACGTAGAAGTCATAGAAGGCAGTGCCCCGGAATGCCTCAAAAATCTGCCCCAACCCCCCCACCGAGTCTGCATCGAAGGAGGTCGCCCCATTAAAATGATTCTCAAGGAAGTCTGGCGGTACTTGCAGCCCCGCGGTCGAGTTGTCGCCACAGCATCGAATTTAGAAAATCTTTACGCCCTTTCCGAAAGCTTCGCCGAGTTGCAAGTCCGCAACATCGAAGTAGTCCAATCCGCCGTCAACCGTTTGGAAACTCGCGGCCTGAGTCAAACCTTTGCCGCCGTCAATCCCAT
>JBBSNU010000554.1:0-3896 GCA_038260455.1 Chroococcales cyanobacterium
AACAGCGCCAGCAATTAAGTAAAGGATTGCATTTTTTGTTGGTGCAGCCGGATGATAGCGGTATGACTTATACAGGTTTTTGGTTGTTAAAGTTCGATCGATAATACTTAAATATGATTATTTCTGATATCGATCGATCGCACAATACAAAATACTGCCCGAACTTAGTTCCAGCAGATACAGACTCGAACATAAATTTTAGAATAACTTCTCAATCTAGTCAGAGATAGTGCCGCCAAGTTATTCTACAACCAGAATCAATCCGTTTTGGATGCCCTCACACAATCGGTTAATGTAAAATTGATCCTTTTTGTCTAGCCCGTTGAGGACTGCTGAATGAAGCAGTTGTCTGTCGAGGGGAGTAATTTGGCGGAAGGCAAAGATGCGCTGGGCGATCGCCTCCACAGAGACTTTAGGGACGGTAGCAGAACTTACTGTCATGGTCTTCATACCCTGAAAATATCTAACATAACTCTGTACTTTTATTTTTAAAGATTTTGTAAAGTTATATTGTGATTGAAATCACATTGTTTTATAAATAATACAGTGTGTGTCTGGTGGCTGTTGTGATGAAATGTTTAAGAATATTTAGGTTAACTTAACGGTGGCCCGATAGAATCACTGTTATAAAACTCAGGCATAGGGTAAAAAATGGCACAAGCAAAGATCGGAATTATCGGCGGCAGCGGTTTGTATAAAATGGCAGCCCTCAAGGATATTGAAGAGGTAAAAATTGATACACCTTTTGGATCGCCGTCGGATGTTGCAATTGTGGGAACATTGGACGGTACGCCCGTGGCATTTCTGGCAAGACACGGCCGCAACCACACTCTTTTGCCCTCAGAAGTGCCGTATCGGGCAAATATTTATGCAATGAAGAGTTTGGGAGTTGAGTATTTAATCTCAGCGTCGGCGGTTGGTTCTCTCAAAGCAGAGGCAAAACCTTTAGATATGGTGGTGCCGGATCAGTTTATCGATCGCACCAAAAATCGAGCTTCGACTTTTTTCGGAGAAGGAATAGTCGGTCACATTACATTTGGCGACCCGATTTGCGGCGAATTGGCTAAAGTGTTGACAAGTGCGATCGAATCCTTAAACATCCCCGATGTTACCCTGCACCGAGGCGGTACCTACGTCTGCATGGAAGGCCCCGCATTTTCCACCAAAGCAGAATCAAATCTTTACCGCAGTTGGGGGGCGACAGTCATCGGGATGACAAATTTGCCGGAAGCAAAATTAGCCAGAGAAGCAGAAATTGCCTATGCAACTTTAGCATTAGTCACCGATTACGATTGCTGGCACCAAGATCACGACAGCGTAACTGTAGAAATGGTAATTGCAAATTTGCACCGCAATGCGGAAAATGCCCAGAAAGTTATTCAAGAAACAGTGCGGAGGGTAACAGAAAATCCTCCCGTTTCTGACGCACATTCTGCTTTGAAATATGCAATTCTGACTCCGCTGGCTCAAGTTCCAACCGCGACTAAGGAGAAAATGGGTTTACTGTTGCAAAAATATTTGTAGCAAATAGGGCATAGGGCATAGGGCATAGGGCATTGGTAACTAATAATATCGTTTCCGGTAGCATCGTCCTGTATTAATCTCTCCGATCTCCCTCTGTGTTCTCTGCGTTCTCTGTGGTTAAATCATTCCGGTGCTACTGGAAACGATATTACAACTTGAAAGAAAGTTATTGGTGATTGGTGATTGGTTAACAATTCCCGATGCCCAATTCCCCATGCCCCATCCCCAATTAACTAATCAACTGCTTGAACGTATCGTGTTCGCGAATTTTTTCTAAATCAACTTCTGTTTTTGCCAACTGTTTACACAAATTAGGATTGAGATTAAGGGCGCGCTTTAAATTTTCAATTGCTAATTCAATTTTACCTTGGAGCGCATAACATCGGGCTTTATTGTACCATATTCTGTAGAAATCAGGTCGAATTTTAGCAGCATTTTCGTAGGAATCGATCGCCGCTTCGTATTTTTGCAGTTTTGAGAGTGCAACGCCTCGATTGTTCCAAGCGTCAGTATAATCATTCTTGATTTGTAGGGCTTTATTGTAGGAAATTACTGCTTGTTCGTATTCCTGCATTTTGGAAAAAGCAACGCCTCGGTTGTTCCAAGCGTCGGCGTAGTCGGGTTTGGCTTGAATTGCTTGTTCGTAACAGCCGATCGCCTCCGGGTACTTCTGCAACTCCAACAATACTACGCCTCGGTTGTTCCAAGCGTCGGGATATTGCGGGCGAATTGTCGTAGCTTGTTCGTAGGAGGCGATCGCCTCTGGATACCGCTGCATTCTAGTGAGCACTACTCCTCGGTTGTTCCAGGTATCTGCTAAATCCGGCTGAATTTGCAGGGCTAGATTGTAAGCTGCGATCGCATCTTCGTAGCGGTTTTCAAAGAAACAAGCATCTCCCTGTTTGGCATAGTCTCCCGCCGTCAATAACTGTTGATAATTGCCGTAGTTAACCGGAGTAAATTCTTGAATTTGGGCATCGGGTAATAATAGGTCTGTTTCTACATCCGCTGGGTGATTTTGGTGTTTAATTTCGCCTAAGATGCCTTCAGCGTCGGAAATTAATAGTTTTAATTGAGAGATGGTATCGTAATGGAGACTTTCGATTTCTTGGCGAGCACTTGTTGTCTGCTGGGACAATTTATTAAACAGAAACCAAACAGCGACTCCGGCTGCTGTTGGAAGCAAAGTTAAAGCAATTACCAGCCCGTTTAGCAGTGTCGCCGTGCGCCCGAAAGCAGTGTCAACTTCTTCTTGAACTCGATCGCGAATTTCTTCTTTAATTTGGATCTCTGGCAATTGTTGCTGAACCGACAGTGCTGCAGCCCTTGGTTCTGCGGCAGAAACGGTACTGGCGCAGACTAGAATAGTCGAAAGGGCGATCGGGCTAATACTTGCTCTAAAAATACTTGACAAACGCATTGCCTTAGTGATACGCACCTGATTTGCGATTTTCATATGTCAAGAGATGCTGGTAAGGATGATCTCAGACTAGCCCATTTGTTCAAAAAGTATTAAATACAGGATATCTGTTGTGCAATCCCCTCCAATTAAGTGCTTGACGCAGGAATTGCTAGACGAAGTTGCAGCTTCCTCCCGCAGCAGCCCGCGCCAGCGACAAAACTACAATTTCCACGATTTGTCAGAAAAGGTGCAGCGGTTTGTCAACGTGCTGCAACCGGGTACCTACGTGCGCCCTCACCGACACCTGCGCCCGCCTGCAGTTAACGGTTTTGAGTTTTTTGCAGTGATTCAAGGATCGGTGGGTATTCTTATTTTGAACGAAAACGGTCAAATCTTGCGATCGTTGCGAGTGGGTGCAGCCGGGCCCACTCGCGCTGTGGAACTTCCCGAGGGTACTATTCACACCTTGGTAGCTTTGGCTGCGGATACTGTGATTTTGGAGTTCAAGGAAGGGCCCTATGACGTGGCTGCGGATAAAGACTTTTTGCCCGGTTTTCCGGCTGAGGGAAGCGCGGCGGCTGGGGAATTAGTCAGGCTTTGGGAAGCGGAGTTTAAATAAGCAGGAAGTTCGGTAACGGATTTTCTAATGGATGTAAGGGATAGAAGATACTTATTGCATAATTTTTTGATTGATAAAGAAACCGCAGATGTTTTTGGGATAAACACAGATCAACGCAGATAATTTCAAGATATTTATGACTAATGACTGAGAGGGCGGTTTTTGCCTTTTTTTTAGTCATTTGTATCATATATTCTTAGCTAAATCCGCCCGGGTCTTCTGGGTTTGAGGTGATAATAAAAACTAATTAGAAAAGCAAGCTAATAGTCGAGCTCGAAAATTGTCGAAATTAACAAATCCATAGGCTTGACGCTTAATCACTTTGAGGCGATTGTTGATTCCCTCCATCAC
>JBBSNU010000555.1:0-3879 GCA_038260455.1 Chroococcales cyanobacterium
AACTTAATCCACAAACAGGTTTATTAAAGCCTTAAACTTTCGATTTACGAGAGAACGGGACAGACGGGGCTCGAACCCGCAACTTCCGCCGTGACAGGGCGGTGCTCTAACCAATTGAACTACTGTCCCTCGTTTTGCCGTTTTTTCAGGCACAATTTCTATTATGCCTATAACTTCACCTTTTGTCAAGAGGTTTTTTGAACTTTTATTTGGAAGCCCAAAATCTGAGTCTCTTGCAGGGGACTGAAGTTGTTGTCGCTCACCAAAATCAGACCTCTGCTAGCATCCGCCAGGGCGGGGCCAAATGTCAACCCCTCAATGTTGTCTAGGGGAATTTTCAGGGTTTCCAAATCCAGCAGCAGCCGTTTTTGAGCGGGAGAAACCTCGCCCAGACTGCTTTTGAGGCTTTCGAGTGCTTCAATACGATCGCTCTTTTCCAGAGAAATCTCAAATAGTTTAACAGTAACTCCGGTTTCCAGGGAGAAAGCACGCTCTAAACTCAGCAAGCGGTTATCGTCGATCGCCAACAAATCCACTAAACCGTTGGTAGTTAATTTTCCCACAGGATTTGCACCAGGGGGTAGCGGTTCGGTGATGTAGGCAAAAGAAGCATCTGGATTGCCGCTTAACGCATCGTAGCGCAGAATCCGGCACAGGCTCCCGGTTTCGAGGGAAGGTACAGCGCCATCCTGTACCATAGCGTTTTCGGTGGCGGTGAATAGGTATTTTTTGTCTGGCGTTAAAGTTAAACTTTCAAATGATAGATTGTTGCGGATGCCTTTAGTGCCCTTGTCGTCGGGCAAAAACAGTTCAGGAATTGGCAGCGTTTTCAGCAGTTTACCATCGAGGGAGAATTCTTTGATGAAAGGATTGATTTGGCGATCGACATCTCCCTCCGAAGAAACAAACACGCTATTGCCTGTAAAAGTTATCCCTTCTGGATCTAAACTTAAACTCGGAAAACTTTCGCCCTTTTCATCTAATAAAGTAGTGACACCAGTAAATTCAATGTTGTCTTTTTCCAATTTACCCGATTTCAAGTTTATTTTGAGAGAATAAAAGCGAGCCGGAGCCTTGCTGCTGCGGTCATCGGAAATGGCATAATAAACTTGTTTTTCGGCATCGTAAGTAATCCCCGAAAGTCCGCCAATTTCTGTACCCTGAAACGGAGAACCAGTAGGAAATATTGCTCTGCCGATAAAATCTATTTTGGTGAGGGCGAAAGATTGGACTGACAAATTTATCAAAATTGCCACAGTTGCCGCCATCAAAAAACAGACAATAAATATAACTATTTTTGCTAGAATTCGCATTTTACTATCTTCTTCTCTTTCTGACTTCGCGCCCTTTGCGCCTTCGCGGTTCGTTCAATCATAAAATCACTGTTTCTGACTTAACAAAAAATTAGTCAACCAATCTTTAACCACATAAGTAGCACGACAGTCATCCTCATTGTAGCGGACGATCGCCTCCAAGAGATCTCGATCGCCGGTTTTGAGCCAATCGTCGTACCAACAGACACACTGAGCCCCATTAGCCTTAGCATCGCGCCAGTCAAAACCCAACCAGCGGGCGATGGGTTTTAGCGCGTAACTTTCCACCGGCATAATCGCCTTTTGCGTCACTTGTTTGTGAATATCTACAAACCGTTTCAGCACTGGTTTCCACAAATAAGCTGGAGTATTGTAAAGTTTAGCTAGGCGTTTGAAAGTCTTGACTTCGTAGTCGCAAAAGTGGAAAATCGGAGCAATGGGATAAGCCCACATTAATTCTAAAAATTGCTCCCAGATAGCACCTTCCTCTGCTGCTGATTCTGCCAGAAAACCGTGGAATTTTTCAGTCTTGTTGTACCTATCGACAACTAAGACTCCGTGGAGATAATCTAAGTTTAACTCTGGTTCCGCTTCAATGTCAAAGTAGAGTTCGATTGGGGCGATCGGCAAAAAGACAGATTGAGAATAAGGAATTGGCTTGCTGCGGAGAATTGGGGCCGGCTTGGAAGGTGCAGCCGGTTTATTTTCTGTAGTCTTGATCGGCTCAATTTTAGCTATTACTAAACTATTTCCTGCAACTTCTGGTATTTTGATAAACTGATTAACTTCTGCATCTTCCCTTCTTCCTTCTTCTTGATTCTCTCTTCCTTCATCTTCCCTTCTGCCTTCCTCTTCATCTTCCCTTCTTCCTTCTTCCATCTTCCTTCTTCCTTCTTCATCTTCCCTTCTTCCTTCTTCCTTCTTCCTTCTTCCTTCTTCCCGCAACAACGGTTGATTTAACAAATGAGATTGAGCTTGCCGCACCACATCAAAAGCAACTCCGTCGGGAAATTCTGGATAATCCGCAAGCAGTTCGGAACTAGCATTAGCGAGAGCTTCAACATCAGTAATTTCGAGACTTTTTAGTCTAGCATAGCGGCTGGCAGTAACTCCCGGCAATAAGGAAAGATGTTTAATAGATTCGGCTTCCGCATGACAGACAGTATACCAACCGCAAAGATTGCACTTTTGGCGGGAAATAAACACCTCTGGTTTATCCCGATTTTCTATCATCTCAATGCAGTTATCTAATATCTCGAACATCTGAGGAGTTCGCTGCTCGAGATTAACTTGCCAAAGCCCTTTTTTTCGCAGCATCAGCCACGCAGTCTCTGGCATTGTTCCCTGCATGGAAGCTAACACTTGGGCCTGAAAAGCTGCGATAATTTGATAGTCTAGTTTCGGTCTTTTGCTAAGCCAAATATCCGCAGTTACGTAACTCCAATCGCCAAATTTTGATTGTCCGGGCTGTTTGATCAATAAATGCGGGCGACTGACGAAAGTAATGTTTGAAGAGTGAAGAGTGGAAGATGAAAGATGAACGGGAGTTTCGGGAACTTCCCCAATTTCTGGGAAATATTGACTGTCAATTCCTACCAGAGAATCTGTGGTGGCGTTGGTTTTGCCGAATTCGCCCTGGATCAGAACTCCTCGGTAAATGCGATCGACTCCTTGCTGCATTAAACTCAATGTAGCGGCCGCGCCAGCTTCCCAATCCCCTCTAGGATATGATGGTTGTTGGTAAGTCTCATGTTCCAAAACCTGCCGCTGATACGTCCCGCTGTCGCGCATCAGTTTCAGCAGAAAGTCGCTGGGGGGGTCTAGTTGTTTCCAGTCTCCGCAGGTGTCTAAAAATGCTCGGAGATGGCATCGCTGATAGGAAAGTAGTAGTTTGTCAGTTATTAACATTTAGTGTTCGCAAGGCATAGAGTATTAAGCAAAAGGTATAGAATTCACAGGGTCAGTTAAGTAGGTCATTGCAAACAAAATAATAGTATCTTGTAGGGGCGGGTTTAGCTAAGAATCTATGATACCAGCCAGTTTATAAAGGCAAAACCCGCCCGACCCATCAGAGGTTTATTTGTACCCACCTACTTATGCAATATTAACGTTATCAATAATTCCCCAGAAAATATGACAAAGGACACTCACCGGCAACAATTCCCAGCTTTGGCCAACAAAGCTTATTTTAACTACGGCGGACAAGGGCCACTCCCTGAGCCTGCTTTAGAGGCGATTTATGAGGCTTACAAGCGGGTGCAGCTTGGGGGGCCGTTTTCGGGGGAGGTGGGGGCTTGGGTGGTTCAGGAGGCGATGCTGACGCGACGGGCGATCGCATCTGAGTTAGCTGTACCTGCTGAAACCATCGCCCTGACTGAGGATGTCACCGTGGGCTGCAATATTGCGCTGTGGGGCATTGATTGGAAAGCGGGCGACCATTTGCTGCTTTCTGATTGCGAACACCCCGGCATTGTAGCTAGTGTAATGGAACTTCAGCGCCGTTTCAACCTTGAGGTTTCGTTTTGTCCGTTGGCGGCTACTTTGAATGAAGGTGATCCGGTGGCGG
>JBBSNU010000556.1:0-3874 GCA_038260455.1 Chroococcales cyanobacterium
AGCTCTTGAGGTGCTCGCACTATCATTAAAAATGCTTTTTACAAAAATGAGATGCTCCCAGTTGACACCGGGAGCATCTCAGTTTTGATTTTATAGTGCGAGCACCTCAAGAGCTCGCGATCTATCCAACACTCGCGAGCTCTTGAGGTGCTCGCACTGTAAAGAAATTGCTTTTTCGCATTCATTGAGATGCTCCCTTGACACCTATGCGTGCATCGCCTTATTTGGTAGCAACGCGCACCTTACTGAAGCGATCGAACTCAAAGACATTTTAAAATTCATCAGTGATGAGAATTGTTAAGAAATATCATAATTGTAAATTGTTTGCTGTTAAGTAACAGGTAAGGATATCTTGGAAAGGTGACGTTAACAACAAGGTCAGTATGTCTTCTAGCAAACCCAAGATTATAGTTCTCGACGACGATCCAACAGGTTCTCAAACCGTGCACAGTTGCTTGCTGCTGACACGTTGGGACGAAGATACCCTGCGTTTGGGACTGCGGGACAAGTCCCCGATTTTTTTTATACTGACAAATACTCGATCGCTAACTCCCGAAAAAGCAGCCTCCGTCACCCGCGAAGTGTGCCAAAATCTTAAAAAGGCGATCGCCAGCGAAGAAATCGCAGACTTCCTAATCGTTAGCCGTTCCGATTCTACCCTGCGCGGCCACTATCCGATCGAAACCGACGCGATCGCCGAAGAACTCGGCCCCTTCGACGCACATTTTCTAATTCCCGCCTTTTTTGAAGGAGGCAGAATTACCCGCAACAGCGTACACTACCTCATGGTTAACAGCGTTGCAACCCCTGTTCACGAAACCGAATTTGCCAAAGATTCAGTCTTCGGCTACAGTCACAGTTACCTGCCAGACTACGTAGAAGAAAAAACCAAAGGTCGCATCAAAGCTGATACAGTCGATCGCATTTTACTCGCAGATATGCGCTACGGAAGTTTAGATCGACTGATGGACATGACAGACAACCAATGTGCAGTTGTTGACGGCGAAAGCCAAGGCGATTTAGACACATTTGCCAAACACATTCTCGATGCAGCCAGTCAAGGTAAAAAGTTTTTATTCCGCAGCGCGGCCAGTATATTAACATCCTTAGCTGACATCGGCAACCAGCCTGTAGCAGCCGACGAAATGGCAAAATACGTGAGGAAGGGCAAACCCGGTGCAGTAATAGTTGGTTCCCACGTTAAGAAAACTACAGATCAATTGGAACGATTGTTAAAAGAACCCAATATAGTTAGCATTGAAATAGATGTATCTCACTTGCTAGAAGATTCACCAGAGTATCGCACCCAAATCCTCGATGAAATTCTCGAAAAAGTCCGCACCGCTCACGCCGACGGCAAAACGCCTGTAATTTATACCAGCCGCCAAGAACTACAATTTCCCAATGCAGAAATTCGGTTAAAATTTGGAGCTGCTGTTTCTGCTTTGTTGATGGATGTCGTGCGGGGACTGCCTGCAGATATCGGTTTTTTAATAAGCAAGGGTGGCATTACTTCCAACGATGTTTTGAGTAGCGGTTTGTCGCTCAAAAGTGTCCGGCAAATCGGTCAAATTATCGCAGGTTGTTCAGTGGTGAAAACAGCAGCCGACCATCCTCTGTTTCCCAATTTACCAGTGGTTTTGTTTCCGGGAAATGTGGGGGACAGCAATGCTTTGGCTACGGTTTACAAGCGGCTGAGCAAGCATTCTAGCTAGTAGAATCGCTTTCTTAACGCCGATGAATATAATTCTAGTCAGGGAGAACAATAAACTTGAATTACCAAAATAACTAGGACGGGCAAGATCCCCATCCCACAATTTTTTTATTGTGGGGTGTCCCGCCTGCTGTGAGTATTTACTTTGTTCTTGCCAAAATCGCCCAAATATGCTAATGTAGAGAGTCTGCCTTGAAAAAAGTGATCGTTTGCAATTCCCAATCTAAAATCTAAAATCTAAAATCTAAAATCCGATCGCCCCTGACAGCAGCTTTCAAAAAAATGAATTTGCAGAAAAAAATTAAGCCAGAACTCTACATATAGAGCCAACAGCGCCACAGTTACTGCTATCAGTAGCGTTTCTGGGTAGTATCAGCCGAAATTTAAAAATAAAATAAAAATTTTCACGTAGTAATTTTTAGTTGAAAGGATTAGCATATAAGGGTGACAGAACATTATTATCCCCTAAACTCATTAAAAAGCGGCCGCTGGTTCAAGTTGATCTGTGGGGCGAGCTTTCAACACCTGCCTGCTGTTCGGAATCTCACCTTGGCTTACACCTTAGCAGGCGCTGACTGTATCGATGTCGCGGCAGATCCCGCCGCCGTCGCAGCAGCCAAAGAAGCCCTACAAGTTGCCAGCGAATTACAGGCAAAAACCCCAAACCGCAGGTTTGGGGGCAAAGGGTTGCCCTGGCTGATGGTGAGTTTAAACGATGGGGAAGACCCGCATTTTCGCAAGGCCGAATTCAACCCAGCCGATTGTCCGACGGACTGCTGGCGGCCTTGCGAAAAAATATGTCCGGCCTCCGCAATAGTTTTTCAGGAAGCTGTTGAGGGTTTTTCCGGGGTGATAGACCAGCAGTGCTATGGCTGCGGTCGCTGTCTGCCAGTTTGTCCGAGCCAATTAATCTACACTCGTTCTTACGTGTCTGCTCCCGCTGCGATCGCACCTTTAATCTTGCAATCCGGTGCGGATGCCCTAGAAATCCACACGCAAGTAGGCAGAGAAGTAGATTTTGCGCGACTTTGGTCGAGCATAGCTCCCTGGGTCGATCGACTCAAATTAATAGCAATTAGTTGCCCCGATGGAGATGGTTTGATTGACTATTTGCGGACACTCTATCAAATAATTTCCCCCCTTCCTTGTCCCCTAATTTGGCAAACCGACGGTCGGCCAATGAGCGGAGATATCGGAATAGGAACTACTAGAGCCGCAGTCAAACTCGGTCAAAAAGTTTTGGCTGCCCAGTTGCCGGGATTCGTGCAACTTGCGGGAGGCACTAACGATCGCACTGTCAGCAAGCTCAGAGCCTGCGGACTGCTTTTGGATGGCGGAAAAAATGTGTCATCTCCCCCCGTCCAATACATTGCAGGTGTAGCTTACGGCAGTTATGCCAGGGTTTTACTGTCGCCAATTTTAGAACAATTAGACACAATGCAGAGCGATCGAGCTTATGCCGTTCCGGTGGAAGCCGCTCACAGCGCAGCCGAAGTTCCAACACATCGGTTGAATCAACTCGAAGCCGTCCCAGAACTTCTCTCGGAGGCCGTGAGTTTAGCTCGTTCTCTAGTTTCCCAGATCAAAGAATTTTAGTTAGTTGTTAGTTGTTAGTTGTTAGTTGTTAGTTGTTAGTTGTTAGTTGTTAGTTGTTAGTTGTTAGTTGTTAGTTGTTAATCAAAAAAACTGATAACTGTAGTTCGCGAAATCGCGATCGCACTTGCGACCTCAGAAACCCGGTTTCTTACTATATTTCTCGTTCCTCGACGCAAAACTCGTAGAAACCGGGTTTCTGGCCTACCGATGCGTCAACCGTCAACAGTCAACCGTCAACAGTCAACCGTCCACTGTCAACCGTCAACCGTCAACCGTCAACAGTCAACCGTCCACTGTCAACCGTCAACCGTCAACCGTCAACCGTCAACCGTCCACTGTCACCGAACACACCGAGGCGAATGCAGATTACAGACGACCTCAACAGATTATTAGACATCGTGCCAGACGAGATCCGGCAGCCCCTAGAGCAGCACCCGCAGCGCAACAATCTCATTGAGATTGTAATGGACTTGGGCCGCCGACCAGAAGCTCGTTTTCCATCCTCGGCCGAACATCTTTCCCAAACACCGATTTCCAAAGCAGACCTCAACTATTGCATCGATC
>JBBSNU010000557.1:0-3868 GCA_038260455.1 Chroococcales cyanobacterium
AAAATCGTACAATGTTTGCAAGACTTATGCTTGACCAGAAGTGTTTTGTTCTACAAGTGATTGCCATTTTCCGGTAGCTCTGGAAATTATCTGCGTTAATCTGTGTTAATCTGCCTTAATCTGCGGCGTAGCCTATCAACCTAAGAACCGCCATATTAGTTTAAGCTGATTAAAAAATAAGCTGCAAAAATCCGATGCTCCCCAAGAATAACCGCAAAAAGTTACCCTTATTAGCAGCGTTCTTAATCTCGCGATTTATCCCTTGGTTCCTGAGTGCGATCGGGCTATTGCTCAGTCTCTGGGTCATCGTACCAGCACCCACGCTGTTTTTGTACCCTTTAGCGGTAGGTGCACCAGAAATCAGTCCTTGGTTAATCGCTATCAATGCGATCGCCCTTCTGCTCAATCTGCCCAGACGACATCAAGGCAAAGTCTACATTATTTTACCGATTTGTAACCTGTTCGCCCTCATCCTGGGCCTGCTGCCCCTGATGCAATTCCCAGCAGCCAATGCAGCCATAGCTACCCAAATGCAAGCAGTTTTAGGGGAAAACTATTTAGCAACCGTTCCTCAAGCTCTACGCGCGCAGCTACGCCCTCAACCCTTTATCCTAGCAGATGCGTTCCGGGGAATTCCAATTAGAGACGTGAGGATCGATCGCACTATTGTATTTGCCAACCCTGACGGAGTTTCACTGAAACTAAACCTTTACCGGCCGATGCAAATTGGCAAATATCCAGCGATAATCACGCTTTACGGGGGAGCTTGGCTCAGAGGAAATCCCGATTACAATGAGGAATTCAGTCGCTACATGGCCGCTCTTGGTTATTGTGTTGTGGCAATTGATTACCGCCACGCTCCGAAGTATCGCTTCCCGGCTCAGCTTGAGGACGTACAAGCCGCTCTTTCCTACATCAAAAATCATGCCGATGATTGGGAAATCGATCTCAATAGAATTGCTCTGATGGGAAGGTCTGCCGGTGCCCATTTAGCAATGCTAACTGCTTATGATTCAAGCGTGCTTCCAGTTAGAGCAGTGGTCAACTATTACGGGCCAAATGACCTGATTCGGGGATACAATGACCCACCTTTTCCTGATGCAATCGATGTTCGAGCCGTCTTACGTGCCTTTCTCGGAGGAACCCCAGACGAACTCAATCAGCTTTACCGTCGGGCTTCTCCCATCAATTACGTTAAACCCAATCTTCCCCCTTCTCTACTGGTTTATGCAGGTCGCGATCATATCGTGCAGGCTAAGTTTGGTCGATCGCTCTACGAACGATTACGCGCCACGGGCAATCGTGCTATTTTGCTCGAAATCCCTTGGGCTGAACACGCCTTTGATACAGTTTTTAATGGCCCTAGCAATCAATTAGCTTTGTATTACACAGAACGTTTTTTGGCTCATGCTCTGAAGTCTTCGGATTACCAGCCATATTAAATAAAAATTTAAACTTTACTCATTTATGATTAAATAAATGCGTCTTAAACAGTCTTAACTATTGCTCCAAATTTATTCAGTTTAAATTCATAGAAATCCCCATTACTGCGCCGGGAACATTTTCAGAAGTGGGCGGGAATATATGAAATCCATGCTTTTTATACCAATCAACTAGATTTGGATTTCTAACGATGTCCTCCTGCATCAAGGAACCGTAAATCCGCCTTGCACCACGCCTGCGGGCTTGAGCGATCGCAAATCGCAGCAACTCTGTGCCTAGCCCTCTGCGACGGTAATCTACGGGCTGAGGCTTAAATACAAGCTGCAAAAGTGCGATCGCCAAGTTTTGAGGAGTGTGGACGACAGCATCATCAATAATTAGGTCGCCAAGGCACATTTGACCTGGTGGGTGAAAAACCCACTGCACATTTCCGATTTTGCTGCCTTGCTGTAATACCTTGACAATGAATAAACCACCGTCACCGTCCACTCGCAAGGGGTACTCGCGACCTTCACGATCGCGAACAACATGATAGATGGGGTCAAGTAAATTATCGGACATAAAACATCTTTTTTAGCTCTATTTTTTTTATCGAACTCCCGCGCCTATAAAAGCTGCCCAGTAAATAGGGTGAGAGAAAGGCTTTGATTGTTGACAAATTCTATCCAAATTTTTGAGACTATCATAAATTTGTTTGCCAATTTTATCATAGTTTTCGTATTCTTCATCCCATTGCCGATAAACTTGGGAACCGGAGGAGCAAGTATCTCGTTCTGCTTTAGAGCTTCTGCGGAGCGTGTTGGTTTCTTGAAGTTTCTGTTTCAACACTTCTTTGAGTTGAGATTTATAACTAGCAGTTAGGATATCGCCCGTAAGCATCCGCAACTTAACTTGAGCTTTTCTAATGGCTTCTGGGCGATTCTTTCCCTGCTGCCACTCTTGATAGTAAAAAATAGAAAAAAGCGCCGTAGCTAAATCATCAACAGCCCAGAGCGTACTGATAACACTTCTAGCTCCCGCAGACAAGAAAGCCGTCGAAAAAGTAAGGACATCATCAGTAATGTCAATCATACCCAATCCTGTTTCACAGCAGGATAGAAATACATCCGACAACTGAGGTAAACGCCATCCAGGAGTCATTAACTGACCTAAAGTAATGCAGCCATCTCCTAAAATTAATGTCGATTCTAAGGGATTGTCGAGGCGGGACTGGGCGTGGTGGCTGGAGTGGAGGATTTGGACGGTTCGCGCTAGTTCTCGATAGTTATTAACTGTAGCTTGATGGCGACCTTTTAAACGTCGATCGTCCGGGATGGCATAAAGAGTTGCCAGTTGATCTCCTTCAAAGCTAGCGCAAGGTAAGTCGCCCGTCGCATCTTCAACCGTGCCACACTTAAGGTTACTGCCGAATGAGGGACGCTGCTGGCAGAATTCTAACACTTGGCAACTGGGCGCGTGCCGAATGAGAAACTTGTCTCCCAAATAGCGATTTTCTCCAATGGGTAGCGCAGCGAAGGGGATTTGATGAAGGGCGAAATGAGGAATTATAATCAGTTCATCAATTCCATCTAAATGCCATACTATTAAATCATTCAAGTTTAAAAATTTTGCGATTTCAGCTAGCATCCAATTCAATTGCTCTTGCCAGGAATTTTTATCCTCAACGTATTGCCCTAACAATGCTGGAGAATCCACCCGTGCAACGCCTCAAATCCTAAATCGTTGCAACTTTGCAGGGTAATTTGGTTTTGCCGCACCACGAAGATAAAGGTGTCGCTAACAGTGGTGTAAAAGCTGAGAATTGCAGTAGTGGGTTTGTCGATAAGTTGCTGGATGGATGCGAATGTTAGAGGATTGACTCGAATTTGACCAGCCAGCACCGGATCTAGGCGGCGAAGTTGTTCCCAAATTAGGAGTTTTTCAGCTTCCAGATGGAGAATTGTTTGATTGTAAGCTGCTAGTGCTGCGCGGGTGTTATCAAGTTTGCTGTTATCAATGTCGCTGCTAGGTTGATTGCGCCCTCGTTCCTTGTCAATTTGCTGCTGTAGGCGTTCAAAATCCTGTAAATACTCTTGAATTTCAGCAGGAATTTCTGCACTTGAGTAGAGGTCATTGCTTGCCATCAAGTCTACGAGGCGTTTAGATCGCGATCGATCTACATATTCAAAAGCTTTATCTAACTGCTTGTTATTGATGCAGGCTTGCACGATCTTTGCATAAACGTCGATCGCGCCTGCTAGAATTTCTTGGCGGCGAAATTCAGAAGTTGCCCAAGTACGGCTGGTTTCTACAGCTTCAATAGCCATACCGTATCCCTCAATGGCTAACTGCCAATTTGCAACTACAAATGCTCTGTTTCCCAGCATTTCTCCAACCTTCAGGCATTCAAATGGGAAAGCAGTTGGTGTGAAAACGGCCATTGCCG